>DATLIF010000316.1:0-8685 GCA_035539575.1 Fimbriiglobus sp.
CAAGTAAGCTGCGCGGGCCGCTTCTAGCGTTTTAGCCTTTCCAGCACCCCCGTCGAATTGCCAGAAGACCCACCCGTTCGTGTTCATCCGTCGTCCGGTGACACTCTCCCTTGCCGCTTCTGCAGCTCGGGAGCAGGTGTCAAAAAACTGCTTCCCGAACTCAACGCGCCCGTCGGGAAGGAGAGTGGCCTCCAGCAACTTACCCTTGTACTTGCGAAAGAGTTGGAGTGGTGTGGAGAGCGTTCCAGCAGCCATCAGGTCGGCTAGCTCGACCCCAAACACACGCGGGGATATCTTCGACCTGTCTTTTTTCGGTTTCGTCAACTTCTTGATCGTCGGGTTCGTCGTGCTGGACTTTACTCGCCCCACAGGGAACTGCAGGGGCTGTTGCTCGACCCGGATAATCAGCCGTCGAAGCGAGTTAAGTATGTCTCTCGGTGTCAGCCCTGACTCCTTCGACTGGATGAGTCGAACCAGTTTCTTGTCAGGGGTGGCGAACATCTCCCGCAGGGCTGAGCTAACCTTCCTATCGATATGCTGGGCCTTCCATACCACTTCGATCCGATTCTCCCCGAGGTTGGAGTGTGAAATGAGACTGAGCAACTGCGTCACGTCCTCGATGGGGTCGGTGGTGAGGCGAACCTTGCAAAGCAACTTGTCCGCCGCGGCAACTGGCGCTGTGGCGTTGTAGATGTGGAACGAATCACCATTGGTCAGGACGCACCATAGGGCGCCTCCGACGGCCGCATAGCCGAGCATCTGGCCGATCCACCTCTGGTCATCGAGGGATTCCCCGAGCCCCTTTGCCTCGACCATCAAGCGGGGCTGTCGCATCAACAGAAGTGCGTAATCGACCGGGTTATCCTTCGGGTTTGTCTTGAACTCCCGACGGACTATCTCAGGGTCGCGGGTGTCCCATCCGAGCGCCTCCAAGACCGGTTCAATCAGTGCTGCTTTTGTGTCCTGTTCGTTGAAAGCCGATCCTCGGTACCGGGTAATCCGTGCCACCACCTCTTTGAGAACCTTCTGAAGTTGGGTGATGTCCGGCGGGGGCATGGTTTAGGGCCAGAATTCAGGGGGCGAAGGTGGCAGACAGCTACATCACGGGAAACCGATCATCACAGCGCCGGCCCACCCAGTCAACGTTGTGAAGAACCCAAAGTAGTGCCGACCAGCGCCCGGATGGCGGCGCGGATGTGATCGGGGAGCGTCGGCCACGTGGCCACGAGCGCGGCCAGGTCGGCGTCGGGGATGCCCCCTTCGCTTCGCTGGTCACTGCATCCGGCACTGCACCCGACCGCGCCGGGCGTCGCAATCTGCTTGTGTTGCTCGGGTTTAGAACGCGACGTAGTAGGACTGTCGATCCGGTGGTTGCGGGTTCGAGTCCCGTCGCCCTCGCTAACAGAAACCCCGCAAGTTTAAGGACTTGCGGGGTTTCTTCATTTCTGCTTCAGGGCGGTTCCTTCTCGGATAACCACCCAATTCGGGTTTGCTACCCATCATGCCACCGGTGTCAGGCACTCCGGTCCATCAATGGCCACATTGTTGACCGCCGACCCGACCCGCATTGCCTCCAGCAGTCCTTCCACCGGCGGCGCCAACAGCGGAAGTAGGTCGATCACCGCCGCGGACGGGTCCAGCCAGGCGGCCCAACGGTCCGGAGGTAGGATCATAGGCATCCGGTCATGGACCCCGCGGACCGGCTCGACGGACACTGTCGTGACGATCGCGCTCGTGAGTACCGGAGGGTCGATGACCGGTGGACGCCTGGATTGCCATGCGTCCCACACTCCGGCAAACGCCAGTAGCCCGCCATCCCGCGGACGGAAGTGGTACGGTACTCGGGCCTCGGTCTCGCCCGCCCACTCATAGAACCCGGTCGCCGGGATCAGGCATCGGCGGTACGGGAAGGAGTCCTTGAACGGCGGCCGCAGAGCCACCTCCTCGGCCGGGGCATTGATCGGACGGGGGCCGGCGTTCGGGTCCGTCGCCCACCACGGTACGAAGCCCCACTGAAGCATCGATAGTCCCCGGGTCTTGCCGTCTGGCCGCAACCCGACAGCGGCAATGGGTTGAGACGGGGCAACGTTATACCGGGGTGTCAGGTCCGGAACCTCGGACAGCCCAAAAAGTGTGGCGACTTCAGCCGCCGGGGCGAAGAGCGTAAAGCGGCCGCACATGGCATGGGCTACCAGGGAGAGCGAGTCGGCGGGTGTGAAGACCTGCCGACCCTCGTCGCCCGCCCGATCCTCAGGGCGGCGGCAGCAGTCTATCCGCCCGGCGAAACGGTCGCAACCGCTCGCCGCGAGGCGGGTCCGTTCAACTGCGATTCACCAGTCCTCAGGCAACAAACACCCCGCCCCGGAAGGTGTCCTCGAACGAGAAGTAGTCCGGCAGCACCACCTCCAGGTCCGGCCGCAGTACCTTGATCCGTGGGCCGCCGGTCGGACCCGCCCCGGTCAGGAACAGCGGCCGGGACGGGTCTACCGTATCTCCGAACGCCACCCGACACCCGCCGCGGAACGACGATTCGTAGGCGACCAACTCCGACACCAACTCGTGGTTGATCCCGCGGAACACCCGAATGATTGGGTCCGTCCCGCGACCGGCGCCGAAGGCGAGGAACTCGCCGCGGGCGCCGACGTTGACCCCCGCCGAGAACGACGGGTCGAACGCCAGAAACTCCGACAGCAAGGTCTGGGTCCGGACATCCCAGACGCGCACCAGAGGCGGGCCGCCCGGACCGGACCCCGTGACCACCTCCCCGACGCCGTCGCGGTCCCGGTCGCTGATCGCCACCGACACCCCTCCGCCGAACGACGGGTCGAACGCGAAGTAGTCGGCCAGCAACGCCTCCGGCGAGATCAGCCCGCCATCCCCGATCCGGGCGAGCTTCGTCCCGTCAATGACGAACACCCGCGGCCCGCCGCCCTTGCCGGCCGCGACCGCCAAGTCGGGAACCCCGTCGCCACTCACGTCTCCGACGGCCAGCGTGCAGCCGCCGCGGAAGCTCGAGTCGAAGGCGAAGAACTCGACCACCGGGGCCAGGCTGGTGCCGTCGAGAACCCGGACGTGCGGGGCACCGCCGTAGCCGGGGGACGTAATGACCTCGGCCACCCCGTCGCCGGTCAGATCGCCGAGCACGACGTTGGCGCCGAACCGGGTACTCGAGTCGTAGGCAAAGAAGTCGAACCGGACCGACCCGTCCGGGTTGTACACCGTCACCCGCGGCCCGCCCAGGGTGTCGGCACCGACGGCGTAATACTTCAACTCGAAGAGGACCGGCCCGCGACCGGCGCGGCCGACCGTCACCTGCACCTCGGCCGACCCCGACCCGCCGGCCCCGTCGGTCGCGGTGTAGACGAATCGATCGGTGCCGACGAAGCCCGGGCCCGGGGTGTAAGTGATGGTCCCGCCCGCGTTGACCGTCACGGTTCCGTTCGCGGGCTGACTCACCGCGACGATGCTCAGCGACTGGCCGTCGGGGTCGGAGTCGTTCGCCAGCACCGGGATGAAGACCGGCTGGACGAGTGCGGTCGTGGCGGTGTCGGGCCGGGCCAGCGGTGCGAGGTTGGTGTTCGTCCCGCTTCCCCCGACCAGCGCCCACTCCTCGAAGCCGTCGTCGGAACTGTCGATCAGCCCGAACTTCGAGTACAGGTACAGGAAAGTATCGCCGCTCAACCCGGCGAAGACGCGGTTCGGGATGTAAGCAAGCATGTCCCCCGACCCGCTGCCATGGTTCAGGGCGTAGTTGAGCCGGATGTGCGACTCGCCGTCCGCGCCCGCGTCCAGGTCAAACCGGAGATCGGCCTGGCCGCCGTAGGTTCCGTCCGCCGTATATCCGCTGAGTTGCGACTGGCTGGAGGTCGCGATCTGCAGGACGTCCAGCGACAGAAACTGGCCCGGCAGAGTCTCGTTGATATCGAGAAGGAGCTTCCGGTATCGGACCCCGTCTCGAACCTCCGTTGAGAGATCGCCGAGCCTGATCGAGCGGGTGTAGTTGGCGCCGGTCTTCTCGTCGAACTCGACTGGCCGGTGGTCCGTATTGTACCCCTCCTCGATCGGGCTTCCGTGAAGTCGGAGGAAGGTGTCAATCCCACCGGTGCCAGTGGATTGTGCGAGCGTCTGCTCGAAGAGTGCGTCGTTGAGGATTCCGCTGGCACCGGCGGACGTGAGGTCCAACACGGCCGGGACGGTCCGTTCTTCCAACTGGAGGAAGGCGCCGAGTTTCATCTGGGTGGGGACGACCCTACGTCCCCGACCACGACGGGTGTGACGAATCACTGGGCGATCTCCTGGAACCTTCACGATCCCTGACGGCCCCGCGGTTCCGGGCGGGGTCGTCCGTGCAGGAAGGTGAGTACTGGCCCCCAACTGTCAACAGTGGGCACAACCTGATTCGTGACGGACAGCCCGACGCCGTTCTCACGGGTCGCTCGACACCCGATGAGTTGGCGGGCTGGATGATGTCTGCGTTCGCAGTCCGTAGACCGGTAGAGACATGGACGGGCGTATCGCGGCCCAGAACGACGGTCGAAATGTGCTGATCCGTCTGGGCGACGAACGGTCTCCGCTCTACCAACTCACGGGCGATATCCTTCCTGGCGAACAGCCGTGTCCGGTGGCCAGTCGAACTGCCTCGAACCGTCCGTTTCCGTTCACCAAGTCAGAGGCTCGACTCCCCCCACTGGCCCGGGATTCCACCATCGGTCCGTGATCCCAGCCGAGCAAGATTGCGTTGTGCTAACGCAATAATACTTCAATTGTGCCACAACTCCATGAGATTGCCATAAGTCTTCCTCAATTCTGGTCCTGACGGATGTGCCGCTTATGACAACATTCCCTCGATCTTGAAAGGGGAACTTGCCCTACTGAAATGCTCGGTCTTGTGAGTGCAAGCTCAAGACGTGCCTGGGCGAACGGCCGGTGACAGCCGGCCGGTTGCCAGTTCAGTTCTCACCGCCATCGGACCGGGCCGACCGCTCGACCGCTATGCCCAGCGCGGTCAGCTTCGTCCGCAGTGTGGCCCGCGTGATGCCGAGCGTCCGGGCCGCCTGGGTCAGGTTCCCGCCGGCGTGCCGCATGACCTGGGCGAGTAGGTGGCGATCGGTCAGGCCCTGGAAGTCGGCGTAGAGTGTCGTCGAGCCTGCCCGCAACTGATCGGTCACGAACCCGGTCAGGCCGCCGAAGTCGAACGCCGGATCGCCGGCCGACCCGCGGACAGTCGGGGGCAGAAACTCCGGCAGCACCACCGGGCCGGTGGTCGCCAGCAGCGCTTGCTTGACGACGCTTTGCAACTCGCGCACGTTGCCCGGCCAGGTGTGGCGGCGCAGCACCTCCATCGCGTCGGCCGAGACCTCGCGCACGTCCTTGCCGAGTTCACGACTGAACCGTCTCACGAAGTGATTCACCAGCAGCGCCAGGTCGTCGCCGCGGTCGCGAAGCGGAGGCAGCCGGACCGTGAACACGTTCAGCCGGTAGTACAGGTCGCCGCGGAAGGTGCCATCGGCGACCATCCGCTCCAGGTCCCGGTTGGTGGCGGCGACCACCCGCACGTCGGCCCGGATCGGCTCGGAGCCGCCGATACGCTCGAACTCCTGCCCCTGGAGGACGCGAAGGATCTTGGCCTGGGTCGGCGGGGTCATGTCGCCGATCTCGTCGAGGAACAGCGTCCCGCCGCTGGCCTGTTCGAACTTGCCGATCCGCCGCCGGTCGGCACCGGTGAAGGCGCCCTTCTCGTGGCCGAACAGCTCACTCTCCAGCAGCGCCTCCGGGATCGCCGCACAGTTCACCGCCAGGAACGGCCCCCCGGACCGGTGGCTGTAGTGGTAAACGGCGCGGGCCACCAGCTCCTTGCCGGTGCCGCTCTCGCCGAGAATCAGGACGGTCATGTCCTGCGGGGCGACCCGGCCGACCTGCTTGTACACCGCCTGCATGGCCGGGCACCGACCGACCAGTGCGTCGTTCGCCTCGGTCGTGCCGTCCCCCTCCGGGATGACGGCCGGGACTCGCATCAATCGGCTGATCTCGAACGCCCGCTGGACCAGGTCGCACAGGTGATCCAGTTCCAGCGGCTTCAGGAGGTACTCGTACGCCCCGAGCCGCATCGCCTCGATGGCGGTGTCGGCGGTCCCGTGCCCGGTGATGAAGATGACCGGCACCTTCGGGTCAATCGCCTGGACGCGACGGAACGTCTCCAGCCCGGACTCGCCGGCCAGGTTGATGTCCAGCACGACCACGTCCGGCCTGTCTCGCTCGACCGCGGCCAGCCCCTCGGCCGCGGTCGAGGCGGTGAGCAGGGTCACGTCCGGGGCCGGAAAGGCGCGGCGGAAGAAATGAAGGATCGACGGCTCGTCATCGACCACCAGTAACCTGGGCATGGCTCCTCCGTACGGGTGGCGCCGGCATCAGGCCGGCGCGGGGAGCCGGAGTGCGAAGCAGGCGCCCCCGGCGGGCAGGTTGTAGGCGGTGAGACCCCCGCCGTGGTCCTCGGCGATCCGCCGCGACACCGGCAGGCCCAGTCCGACCCCGGTCTCCTTGCCGCTGACGAACGTCTCGAACACCTTCGGCAAGACATGGGGGGCGACCCCGGCCCAGTGTCGCGGACGAATAACTCGACGTGCCCGGCCTGCGGGGGGCGTAGTTCGATCTCCACCTCGCCGCCGTGCGGCATCGCGTCCAGGGCGTTCAGGACCAGGTTCAGGAGGAGTTGCTGGAGTTGATCCTGGTCCCCGTTCACCCAGGCCGGTCCGCTCGGACGGAGAAACTGCAGTGACACTTGCTGCTTCCGCGCCCGACCGCCGACGAGAGCGTAAACCCGTTCGACAACGTCGGCCAGGTCCAGCCGGCGGCGGTCCGGGCGCGGCGGTCGGGCGAAGTCGAGGAAGGTTTGCAAAGTCCGCTCCATCCGCCGAACCTCGTGTTCGATCACCTGCAAGTCGTCCGCCGGCAGGCCGCGGGCAGTCGCTTCGCGGAGGTTGACCTGGACCAACCCCTTGATCGAGGTGAGGGGATTGCGCAACTCGTGAGCAACCCCCGCGGCCACCTGACCCAGCGCGGCCATTTGCTCGGCCCGGACCATCTGCCGCTCCCGCAACCGCTCCTCGTTTCGGTGCCGCTCCATCGCGGTCGCGACGACATTGGCCACGGCCTGCGTGAAGTGGACGTCTCCCTCCGGGAACAGGCGCCGGCGGGCCGTGTGGACGCCCAGCACTCCCAGCGGGCGGATCTGGCCGTAGAGGGGCACCGTGAGGCTGCTGACGACCCCGTGGTCGCGGGCCACGGACGGCTCCGGAAATCGGGTATCGGACGGCAGGTCCTCGACGAGGAGCGGCGACTGCTGCAGGACTACCCGACCGGCCGGGGTGCCCGCCATGAGTTCCACCGTCGCGCCGCCGACGAGCCCCTCGCGCCAGCCCACGCCGGCGCGGAAGTTCGCCGTGCCGTCCGGCAGCAACTCCAGAAGGTTGGCGTACTCGACGCCCAGGTCGGAGGCCAGGACGCTCACCGCTTCGTCCATCAACTGGCCGAGGTCGATGTCGGTGAGCGCCCGACGGCCGAGTTCCGCCACCAGGGCCTGCTGGCGAGCCCGGGCACGGAGCGCCTCTTCCTCGCGCTTCCGCCCGGTGATGTCGCGTAAGGCCAGGACCAGCCACTCTCCTCCGGGACCGTCCGGGCGGCTGACTGTCACCTCCACGGTGGACTCGTCTCCGCCGTCCCGTCGGACGACGATTTCGAGTGGGTCCAGGCGATCGGCCGAGAGGAGTCTGGTGATTCCGCTGTCGGGCAGGACGGCCTCGAGTGGTCTCCCGACGAGTCCGGCGTTGCCCAGGATGGCTTCCGCCCGACGGTTCGCGACCACGACGAGCCCGGTCTGGTCGGTGACGACCAGACCGTCCGGGGCGGACTCGAAGAAACGATCGAAGGGGGCCTGCGTGCCAGCGCGCATCTCGGACGACCTCCCGGCCGGCGCTCTGTCAGTTTTAGGCATTCAGACGGCACCCCGCACCGTGGTAGCCCCATTCCAGGACCGAGCAAGTCCCGGTCGCAGATACGGTGCCAGCCTCCGGTAGCGGGGAAATCACCCTTACGGGCGTGGCTGATGGCGAGGTGCCGAGTGGCGGAGGTGGTCCGTGAGCGACGCCCGAAACGCCAACGCCCCGACCACCATGGCGGTCGGGGCGTTGGCATGGACTTGGAGTTGCATGACCCGCCGCGGTCAATCCCGCGGAGCGCCGGCGCGGGCCTCGACCCGCCGGCCGCCGGCCCAGCGGTCGTGGCGGACCACCACCTTGCGACCCCGGATGCGGACCCCCTGAAGGGAGTCGATCACTTGATCGGCCAGTTCGCCCGGCACCTCGACGACGGAGAACCGCTCGGACACGACAATCGTGCCAAGGTCCCGCGCCCCGAGACCGACCTCGCTCTCGATGGCGCCGACCAGGTCTCGTCGGTCCACCCCCGTCTCACGGCCGGCACTGATGAACACCCGGGACATGCCGCCCGCCGGCCGGCGGACCGAACCACTGGACCGCGGCCGATCGCCCTGACGCGCGGACCGTTCCTTCGTCGGGGCGGGGGCGGGTGCGGGGATGTCGGCCTCGTCGTCGGCGGTGCGGCCAGCGCGGGTTGCCAGCGCCACCGCCGCCAGGGCGATGTCGGCCGGGTCGAACTCCGCGGTCAACG
>DATLIF010000317.1:0-7959 GCA_035539575.1 Fimbriiglobus sp.
GTCGGGTATACGGTGGGCCTCGAAGACTCGACCCACCCTACAAGAAGGCTCAGCCCTTCGCCAGCAGTTGCCGCAGGACGTAAGGCAGGATGCCGCCGTGCCGGTAGTACAGCGCCTCCTGCGGCGTATCGATCCGGCAGACAGCCTTGAACACCGCCTCGGTGCCGTCGGCCTTCGCGGCCCGTACGGTCAACTCCTTGCCGCCGGCGAACCCGGTGTCGATGCCGGCCACCAGCCCCTCGATGCTATAGACCTCCTCACCGCTCAGGCCGAGGCTCGCCGCGCTCTCGCCGGCGCGGAACTGGAGCGGGACGACGCCCATGCCGACAAGGTTCGAGCGGTGGATGCGCTCGAAGCTCTCGGCCAGCACCGCCCGGACGCCGAGCAACTTCGTCCCCTTGGCCGCCCAGTCCCGGCTCGACCCGGACCCATACTCCTTGCCGCCGATCACCAGCAGCGGCGTGTTGGCCTTCTGGTACAACACCGAGGCGTCGAAGATCGACATCTGCTCGCCAGTCGGCAGGTAGCGCGTGGTGCCGCCCTCGACACCCGGTACGAGTTGGTTCTTTAGCCGGACGTTGGCGAAGGTGCCGCGGACCATCACGTCGTGGTGGCCGCGGCGGGAGCCGTAGGAGTTGAAGTCCTTCGGCGCGACCCCGTGGTCGATCAGGTACTGGCCGGCCGGGCTGTCCTTCTTGATGCTGCCGGCCGGGCTGATGTGGTCGGTGGTGATGCTGTCGCCCAAGAGCGCCAGCACCCGCGCCCCGAGGACCTCCCCCACAGGGGGCGGGGCGACGCCCATGTCCTGGAAGTACGGCGGGTTGGCGATGTACGTGGACTGCGGATCCCATCGGTACAGGTCGCCGGTCGGCACGTCGAGCCCCCGCCAGTTGGCGTCGCCGTCGAACACCTGCCCGTAGATGCGGCGGAACGACTCCTGCTTGATGGACTTCTCGATGACCGCCTGCACCTCGGCCTGGGTCGGCCAGATGTCGCGGAGGTAGACCGGGTTGCCGGCCATGTCAGTGCCGACCGGCTCGGTCTCCCAGTCGATGTCCACCTTGCCGGCCAGCGCGTAGGCGACCACCAAGGGTGGCGAGGCGAGGTAGTTGGCCCGCACCTCGGGGTGGACGCGGCCCTCGAAGTTGCGGTTGCCGCTGAGCACCGCGGACACCACCAGCCCGCCGGCACCGATCTCGGCGGAGACAGCCTCCGGCAGCGGGCCGCTGTTGCCGATGCAGGTGGTGCAGCCGTACCCGACGACGTGGAACCTCAGCTTCTCCAGTTCCGGCAGCAGCTTCGAGTCGGACAGGTAGTCCGTGACGACCTTCGACCCTGGGGCGAGGCTGGTCTTCACCCACGGCTTGGTCGCGAGCCCCCGCGCCGCGGCCTTCTTCGCCAGCACCCCGGCCGCGACCATGACCGACGGGTTGGACGTGTTGGTGCAACTGGTGATGGCGGCGATGACCACCGACCCGTCACGCAGGTCGCCGGGCTTCACGTCCGGCTCTGGGAGGACCGGCTTCTCCTCGAACGCGGTCGCGGCCGGGGTCGGGCCGGCGGCGACCACCGGCAGCGCCGCGACCGGCCTGGGCTTCGCCGCACCCTTGAGCTTCGGCAGCGCCTCCTGGAACGACTGCTTCACGTCCTTCAGCGCCACCCGGTCCTGCGGCCGGCTCGGCCCGGCCAGGCTCGGCTCCACCGTCGCCAGGTCCAGTTCCAGCACGTCGGTGTACGCCGCCTCCGGGAAGCCCACCGAGTGGAACATCCCCTGCTCCTTGCAGTACGCCTCGACCAGCGCCACCAGCTCGTCCGGCCGGCCGGTCTGACGGAGGTAGCGCAGCGTCTCGGCGTCCACCGGGAAGATGCCGCAGGTGGCGCCGTACTCGGGGGCCATGTTGGCGATCGTCGCCCGGTCGGCCAGCGGCAACTCGGCCAGCCCGTCGCCGTAGAACTCGACGAACTTGCCGACCACGCCCTTCTTGCGGAGCATCTGCGTGACGGTTAGCACCAGGTCCGTCGCGGTGGTCCCCTCGCGGAGCTTGCCGTGGAGCTTGAACCCGATCACCTGCGGGATGAGCATCGTCACCGGCTGGCCGAGCATCGCCGCCTCGGCCTCGATGCCGCCGACGCCCCACCCGAGGACGCCCAGGCCGTTGACCATCGTGGTGTGCGAGTCGGTGCCGACGAGCGTGTCCGGGTAGGCGGTGCCCTGCCCGTCCACGAACACCACCCGCGCCAGGTACTCGACGTTGACCTGGTGGACGATGCCGGTCTCCGGCGGGACGACCTTGAAGTTGCGGAAGGCGTTCTGCCCCCAGCGCAGGAAGGTGTACCGCTCCTTGTTCCGCTCGTACTCGAGCTTCGTGTTGTGGGCGAACGCCAGCGGGCTGCCGAAGTCGTCCACCTGCACCGAGTGGTCGATGACGAGTTCGCACGGGACCAGCGGGTTGATGTGGGCCGGGTCGCCGCCGAGCCGCTTGATGCCATCACGCATGGCGGCGAGGTCCACGACGCAAGGCACCCCGGTGAAGTCCTGGAGCAGCACGCGGGCCGGAGTGTAGCCGATCTCGGTCTCCGGCTCGGCCTTGGGATCCCACTTCGCGAGGGCCTCGATGTCCGGCTTACGGACGGACAGGCCGTTCTCGTTGCGCAGCAGGTTCTCCAGTAACACCTTGAGCGAGAACGGCAGCTTCTTCGCCTGCGGGAAGGCGCTCTCGATCGCGGCGAGGCGGTAGAGGGTGTACGTCTTGCCACCGACGGTCATCTCAGATCTTGCGCCGAAACTGTTGGCCGACATGCGAGGCATCCTTCGGGATGAAGGCGGGTGTACGTCTAGAGGTATTGTGGTCCGCGGTTCGGTAGCGGCAACGGATGCGGGCGAACCCAGAGGAACGAACCACAGAGTCACAGAGGGCACAGAGGGAAGAAACACAGGTAAAAAAGACAGGAACGGGAGAGCGGTGGGCTCTCCCGTTCCTGATTTGAACTCTGTCAGGGTCTTCTCGGTGTGTCTTATCTCTGTGTTCTCTGTGACTCTGTGGTTCGTCCTCTTTACTTGTGGCCGCCGAGGTTCTGGAAGTACTCCTTGACCGAGTCCTTGGCGTCGCGGGAGTAGCGGCCGCTGTCCACGGCCTTCGGGGCCTCCTGGGCGGCGGTCTGGATCGCCGGGCCGAGTTCAGCGGTGGTGGCTTTCTTGAACGCCGGACCCTTCGTGCCGCCGCCGTAGGTCTTCTTCCCCTTCGGGTCGAACAGCCCGCGGACCCGCTGCTCCTCGGAGGAGGACTTGGCGTCCTTGTTCTCCGGCCGCAGGCCGGACGCGACGCCCGCCCCTTCGGCGTAGTCCTTGCGCTGCGGCTCGTTGTTCGGGTTCTCGCCCTGGCACGCCTTGCACGCGCCCTCGCGCTCGCCCTTGAGCCGCTGCAGGTACTGCTCGGCGTCCTCCAGGTCCTTCAGGTCGCCCTCGATGTCTTGTAGAGACTGGCCGGCCTTCTCCAGTTCCTTCGCCGCCTCCTCGAAGTCGCCGTTCTTCAGCGCGTCCTGGGCCTTCTGGAACTTCTCGGCGAGGCTCTGGGCGCACTCGGCGCACTCCTTGGACTCCTGCTTGACCTTCTCCAGTTCGCGCTCCAGCGCCTCGGCGTCCTTCCCTTCTTGCTTGGCCTTGTTGATCATCTCCTGGAGTTGCTGCTCGCGCTCCTTGTTCTTGGCCAGCTCCTTCATCTGGTTCTTCATCTTGTCGAGCTGGCGGGCCAGGCGTTCCTGGTCCTCCTTGTCGAGCTTCTTGTCCTTGACCTTCTTTTTCAGCTCGTCGAGTTCGTCCTGGGCCTTCTTCAGGTCGCCCTTGGCCAGTGCATCGTTGAGTTCCTTGGCTGGCCCCTTCTGGAAGTCCTCGTCCTGGTTGAGCCGGTCGAGCTGCTGGAGTTGCTGTTCCATGCGGGCGAGCCGCTCGAACTTCTCCTCGTTGAACTTCTTGACCTTCTCCTCCATCGACGTGAGTTCGGCCACCTTCTCCTTGAGCTTCTCCGGCGTCTCCCGGCTGGGATCAACGTCGAACTTCCGCATCATCTGGTTGAGCTGGTCTTCGAGCTCTTGTAGCTCTTTCGACTTGTCCGGCCGGCCGGCCAGTTCCGGCGGCTTGTTCTGCTGGGTGAACGGGGCCGGGTTCTTCGGCGCGGCCCTGGCCTCGGCGACCGCGTCCGCCTTCTTCTCGTCGGCCGTGGGGTCGCCCTCGGCGCGGAGTTGGTTGGCGATGGTGTTCGGGAACAGGACCGCCAGGGCGATGCACCCGGCCAGGGCCGGCACGAACGCCGAGTGCCACCGCGGCCGGACCGGGAACTTCTCGCGGACGGCAATCGGGGCGATCTTGGCGGCTGCGTCGGCGAGGACCGCCTGTCCGGCGGGGGTAGCCTGCTCCTGCGGGGAGAGGCCCAGCGCGGTCGTCACCCGCTCGCGCAGCCCGAACCGGGTGTCCACCTCCAGGGCGGCCGCCCGCGGCGACGGCGTCGCCAGCTTCGCCCAGACGACGGCGAGAATCGTGGCTAGACCGACCAGCCCGCCGACCACGGCCCACCACAGCCATTCCGGCGGCGACGGCACGAGCATCGGCTGGGCGACGACCCACGCCAGCCCCAGCAAGAGCGCCACCGACCAGCAGACCGCCAGCCGGTTGACGAGCAGTTGCAGGAACAGCCGACGGCGTGCCTTGCGGACGGACCGTTCGATCGGGGTGAAAGCGGCGGACATGGCCGGCTCCGGGAGTTGGGCGCGGACGTCTACCAGATTGACGACGAACCGGGGCGGCGGTTTCAATTCCACAGGAATTGTACCACACCTTTCCCCTCGTTCCCACGCTCCGCGTGGGAACGCATGGGGGCGACGCTCCGCGTCGCGAGCTATGCGAACCGGTGAGCTTCCCGGCGGGCCAGGACATCACCGCCCGGTTCAGCTCTCGGGACGTGGAGCGTCCGAAGACCCATTCCCATGCGGAGCGTGGGAACGAGAAGTGAGGATGATCCCCAACCCCTCCAGCACGTCCCGGAACCGCGGCAGGTCCGCCTCATCCACAACAACCGCCATCGGCCCGAGCCGGCTCTCGATCAACTCCGCGGTCGTCGGCCACTGCACCAGCCCGTCGGCGACCTCGGCAGTCGGCAGATGGACGACCAGGTGCCGCTCGGCGGTCGGAGCAGGGAGCTGTGGTCCGACGACGAATAGCCGGCCAGCCGGCGGCAACGAGTGCCCCGCGCGGGCCACGAACCAGGCGTCCAGGTCGGCGAGCGCGTAACCGGTCGTGGTCGCCCGCCGCAGCGATTCCGGGGTGAGCCGGAACCGCCGCACGCCGGGCGGGTCGCCGACGACCGGCTCCGCGAGCCGGCCGATCTCGGCTTCGAGCAGCAAGTCTGATTGCGCCGGGTCCACGGTCAGCGTCACGCCGTCGCCATCGACCACGACACACTGCGTCGGCCGCGCCTCGTAGTCGCGGTTGCCGATCAGTCGCAGGTGCTTGAAGTCGGGGTCGCGGCCGTCGTCGGCCAGCCCGATCCGGTCGGTGACGCGGACGCTGACCGCACCGCGGGAAATCGCGTCCTCCAGATCGGCAGGGGACTGGAACTCGACGAGGGTCGCGGAGGCGTAAACGGTGATCCGCTCGCGCTTGTCGGCCCACCGGCGGAGCAGGTCTACGACCGGCGGCGGGACCGGCTTCATGCCGTGCTGATTGAGGACCTGGAGCATCCCGGCCAGCGTCAGCCCGGACTCCAGCCCGTGATACGTGCGCGTCGGGTTCAGTTGTAGCGTGCAGGCCGGGCCGAGGCCCTTCCACTCGGCGAACCGCGAGAGCTTGCTGACCAGGGCCGGCGTCAGCCCCTGTCGGTAGGCCAGCACTTCGGCGTTCGGCTGGACGAGGAGCGTCTGCGGAAAGGCCGGGGTCGGTGACGGCTCGGGCCCGCCGGCGAGCAGGTGCCGTCCGAGCGCGGTGAGCCGGATTCTCCAGCCGTCGTGCTGGGCCGCCTCGACCAGCCCGAGCGGGAACGCCACGCCGAGCAGGTACGCCTCGACCCAGCCGCGACCGAGAGTGCGGTCCTCGCCCTTGGGCAGCGTGCCGGCCCAGGACGGGTGGTGCTCCCAGAGCCAGTCGGCGACGGCCTGCGGGTCGGCCCATGCGCCGGGGTCGGCTTTCGCCAGGAGGAGCAGCGCCATCAGCCCGGCGGTCGGAACCGGCGACGTGCCAGTCTCGCCTGGCGCGTAGCCGCGGAGTGGGTCCCACACCTCGACGGCGGTCAGCCCGGCCCACAGGTCGGTGAGCGTCGGTCCGAGGGTGCTGCCCCACGTCGCCGGGAACGGGGCGGCGCGGAGTTCGTTGTCCTCCGCTGCGAGTAGCCCGACCTCCCGCGCCCAGAACAGGGTCAGCACCCCGGCGTCCGCGATTTCCACGAGCTGATCGGCCGCGGGCGCGGACAGCACCTCGTCGGTTTGCAGCCGGGTCAGGTCGCGCTTGAACAGGGTGTTCGCCTGGGTGAGCCGGACCGGAGACTGGTCCACCTGCTGCCAGGCGACCGCCAGCCGCAGCGGCCAGTCGAGACCGTCCGCGAAGCGTGGGGTCGCGGCGAGCGGTTCGGCGGGGAGGTCCGGCAGGCCGAGGTCTTCGCCACGGGCGCGCGCGGCGACGGATGGATGTGCGAATACGGTCGCGCTGAGTACCCCGGCGGAGCCGAGCCAGCTCTCGAACGTCGTCAACTCCTTCCCGTCGGCCGGAAGGTCGGGGTAGAGCAGGCCGGCTTGCAAAAGAGCCACGGCCGGGGCCAGCCCTTCGGCGTGGCCGAGCGACGCGAGCATCGGGACGAGGTGCCCGATTCGCCACGTCGGCCGGCGGCTCAGGCCGACCAGGGCGAGCAGCTTGCGGGCGGCGACCGGCTGCTCCTTGATACGGCGGTCGATGACCGGCGGATTGGTCAGGGTGGCGACGCACCGGTCGGCGAGTTCGTCCGCGGGGATGGGCGTGCGCGGCTTGACGAGCCGCGACGCGACCTCTCGCAGCAGCGGCTCGGCGTAGCGGGACAGGGCGTCCCGGGCGCGGTCGGTCCAGGGGTCGGCCGTTGGGGGCATCCGGGTGTTGTACGGCGGGAGTGGGCTAGCGTCCGACGACGGAGGGGGTGTGGCCCATCTTGCGGAGTTCGTCCAGCACCGCGTCCACCCGGCCGGGGCGGACGAGCAGCGCCCGGTCGGAGAGCCGGCCGGCGACCTCCCCGGCGAGCTTCTTGCGGGCGAGCAGTTCCTCGGCGAGGACCGCGTCCTCGGTCAGCACCAGGCAGACCCGGCGGTGCAGCTTCGCGGGCAGGCGGGCGGTGGTTGGTGTCATTAATAACCCGATTGCCGCTGAGGACGGTTGATGGGACCCACGAGGGCGCGCCGAACGGTAAAGAACCAGTCGGTCTTGATCCATTCCGTGTCATCGAATGGGATAATGCGTCGAGTCTTCCACCCGGCACCGCGGAGCATCCGATTCATGGTCTCAGCGGCGGCTGTATTCGTCGTGTGAATGAGGACGGGGCAGACCGGTCCTTGCCTCGCGAGGAATTCGGCAACCCGACATCCATCACCGGGGTCCAACAACCTCCCATCCGGCCCCGCTTTCATGTCGAGGTCGTTGTCGAGGGAGATGAGAATTGTTTCCGCGAGGTGTGCGTCGAGAAAGCGAATCATCTCGCAGGAGTCGTCGAAGAAGTGGGCCTCGAACGTGTAGAACCGGTCGGCGAGGCACTCGCGCATGACGGCCTGCCGGTCCGCGTTGTCTTCCAGGATGACGATCTTCATGGCCATGATCGACCCCCGACTCATTCCAGAACGACCGGCGGTGATCCGTCGGATGGGTAGAACCGAACAGCCCCGGCTTCAACCGTCAGCCGTTGACGCCGCACAGCTTTCGCCACCTCGCGAAGTCCGTCCTCCTCGAAGCGGCTC
>DATLIF010000318.1:0-6576 GCA_035539575.1 Fimbriiglobus sp.
GGGTGGGCAGGGAGTGGCCAGCCGTGGTCAACAGGTTTCCTCGAACCAGTCGTAAACTCGGCCGTGGCAACGGGTGGGCTTTGTTGCGCGACGGCATCCGGTTTGCCGCGTACCATACGGATAGCCTCCCACCTCCGAGGAGCCGATGATGCCGACTGTTCTTGTCCGGGCCGTCCTGCTCGCTGCCGTCGCTGTGGCGCTGGCACTTGTTCCCGCCGGCCGCACTGCGGACCGACCGGCCGCCGACCAGTGGCATGCCGTCGTCGGCAAGGCGGTGACGTACCTGAAGTCCACGCAGGACACGAACGGTGGGTGGAGCACGCAGCGCAGCCCCGGCGTTACGGGGGTGGTCGTGACTGGCCTGCTCCAGTGCGGCCAGAGTCCGGACGACGAGCCGGCGGCGAAGGGGTTGAAATTCGTCGAGGGGCTGGTCAACCCGAAGGCCGGGCACATCGCCGGGGCGGACCCGCGGGTCGGACTCCAGAACTACGTCACCAGCGTCAACGTGATGGCCCTGGTCGCCGCGAAGCGGGACCAAAAGTACCGGCCGGTGGTCGGCAACGCGGTCGAGTTCCTCAAGAAGCTCCAGTGGGACGACGGCGAGGGTAAGGCGGCGTCGGACGACTTCTACGGCGGGGCCGGGTACGACTCGAAGTCTCGCCCGGACCTGTCGAACACCCAGTTCTTCCTCGACGCCCTGAAGGCCGCGGGAGTGTCGTCGGACGACGACGCGTTCAAGAAGGCGACGGTGTTCGTCAGCCGCTGCCAGAACCTCAAGAGCGAGTACAACGACCGGCCGTGGTCCGGCAAGATCAACGACGGCAGCTTCATCTACTCGGCCGCGGCCGGCGGGCAAACGAAGACCTCGGACGACCCGAACGCCCCGCTGACCGGATACGGGAGCATGACCTACGCTGGGGTCAAGAGCATGATCTACGCCGGGGTCTCCAAGGACGACCCGCGGGTGAAGAAGGCCCGCGAGTGGATGGCCGCGAACTACACGCTCGACGCCAACCCCGGAATGCCGCAGCAGCTGGCGCACCGTGGGCTGTACTACTACTACCACACCTTCGCCAAGACGATGGACGCACTCGGAGAAGACACTTTCGTGGACGCCAAGGGGGAGAAGCACGACTGGCGGGCAGACCTGTTCGCGGCGCTGGCAAAGCGGCAGAAGCCGGACGGGAGCTGGGCGAACGAGACCGACCGGTGGATGGAGGGCGACCCGAACCTCGTCACCGGGTACGTCCTCATGGCGCTGAGCCACTGCAAGCCGAAGTAGCCTTCTTGGCGAACGGCCGGCGTAAGCCGGCTGGTGGAGCCACACCTCACCAGCCGGCTTACGTCGGCCGTTCGCCAAGATATCGCCTTGATACGTACGAGGAACGAGAAGTTGAGCGTCCGCCCGTGGCACCGGGCGGGCGTTTTTGCTTTCATATCTCCATGACCCGATCGCTCCTCGCGCTGGCCCTGGTGCCGCTCGCCGCGGCCGCGGCGGCGGCTCACCCACTCCCGAACCTGCGGTTCGACCGCACCGTCCACGTCCGGCTCGGGCCGACCGGGGCGACCGTCCGGTACGCCCTGGAGGTCAACGACTGGACCATGGTCTTCGACAGCCGGGGCCTCATCGGTAAGGAGGAGGTTGCCGGCCTGACGGGACAGATGGCGTTCGGCAAGAAGTACGCCGAGAAGAAGGCCCCGCTTCTCGCGGACGGGCTCGCGGCTGAACTGGACGGTCAGCGTCTGACGTTCCGGCCGACGCGGGTCGAGGTCGAACGGGAGCGGGACCACCTGCGTTTGCAGTTTCAGTTTCGGGCGGAATGGCCGCCCGGCCCGCCGAACGGGAAGCGAGCGTTTCGGTTCGAGGACCAGAACTTCGAGGACCGCTCCGGCCAGATCACCCTCACCCTGGACCGGACCGACAGCACGATCGAGTTGCTCGACGTCGAGGAACCGGTGGACCTGCGCGGCCGGTCGCCGCTGGATTACAAGCCAGGGGACGAGAAGCGCGCCCGTCGTGCATCGGCAGTGTTCGCCGCGGTTGGGCCGGCGGCACCCGCCGAGGCCCCGACGGCCGACACCCCGGTCGTCGTCGAGTCGTCCGGTCAGGAGCGGTCGCTGATCGAAGACGTTCGCGACCGCGGGCTGACAGCCGTGTTCGACTCCGGGCTGGGCCTGGGGCTGATGCTGCTGCTGGCGGCGGCGTTCGGGATGGGGCATGCCTTTACGCCGGGGCACGGCAAGACGATGGTCGCCGCGTACCTGGTCGGCGAACGGGGCACGGTCCGGCATGCGGTTGTCCTTGGGCTGGTGGCGACCGCCGCGCACACCGGGTCGGTGATCGCGCTGGCGATCGTGATCTACTTCGCATACGGCAATCAGCCACCGGCCTCGGCCCAGGGGTGGCTAACCCTGGCCGGCGGGCTTCTGATCGCCGGGGTCGGGCTGTGGCTGTTCCTCCAGCGGGTCCGCGGCCGGGCCGACCATGTGCATTTATTCAGCGACCACCACCATCACCACGACCACGGCCATTCGCACGACCACAATCACCACCACGCACCGGTCGAGGCGAAAACCGGGTTCGGGTGGGCACGGGTGGTGCTGCTTGGACTGGGAGGCGGGATCATCCCTTGTTGGGACGCGGTGCTCCTGTTCCTGGTCGCACTGAGCCGCGGCCGGGTCGGGGTCGCGATCCCACTGTTGATCGCGTTCAGCTTCGGGCTGGCCGCGGTCCTGATCGGTCTGGGGATCGGGGTCGTGTACGCCAATCGGGCCGGGGGCCGGCGGTTCGGAGAATCCCGGTGGTTCCGCTTCCTTCCGGTCGTCAGCGCCATACTGTTGCTGGTCATCGGCGTGTGGTTCGTCCGCGACGGTTGGGACGCACTCGTCGCCGCCGAGGAGGGCCGGTCCGCCGCCGGTCGCCCATAACCATGCAGATTGTCGAACTCGAAGCCCGCCATGTGCGCATCCCGCTCCGGCGGCCGGTCAAGCACGCATCGCACACACGGACCGAGACGGACAACGTCGTCGTCCGGTGCGTGCTATCCGACGGGTCCGTCGGCTGGGGCGAGGGCGTGCCCCGGGATTACGTCACCGGTGAGACGGTCGATACGGCCCTGGACCTGATCCGGGCCAGCGACCTGCCGGCACAGTTCGACGTGTGCGACAACTTCGAGCAAGCGGTGGAACTCGCCGGGAAGTTGAAGCTGGCCCCGGTCCCCGGCGACGACCGGATGTGCCAGGGCAACGCCGCCCGCTGTGCCGTCGAGTTGGCGGTGCTGGACGCCTTCGGGCGGGCGTTTGGCGAGCCGCTGATGAACGTCACGAGGTTGCTCGACCCGGACCTGTACGAGCCCCGGGAGAAGGTGCAGTACAGCGGGGTGATTCTCTCCGCGAAGGGGTGGAAGGCGAAGGCGCTGAGCCTGGCGTACCGTGTCACGGGATTCGCTCAGGTGAAGGTGAAGGTCGGCATCGAGGGCCAGGACGACGCGGCCCGGCTGGCCACGGTCCGCCGCTGGGCCGGGACGGCGATGGACCTGCGGGTGGACGCCAATGAGGCGTGGGCCGCCGATGTGGCCGCCGACCGCATCCGGGCGCTGGAGCCGTTCGGCATCACGTCCGTCGAGCAACCCATACGACACGAAGAAATCGAGGCCCTGGCCGGGATGCGCAAGCAGGTGAACACCCCGGTTATGCTGGACGAATCGCTTTGCTCAGAGGTGGACGCCGAGCGGGCGGTCGCTAACGGGTGGTGTGACCTGTTCAACATCCGGCTGTCGAAGTGCGGCGGGTTCATCCCGTCGCTGCGGCTAGCGGGGTTGGCGGCCCGGCACGGGCTGGGCTGCCAGCTCGGATGCCAGGTCGGAGAGACGGCGATTCTGTCTGCGGCCGGCCGGCAATTCGCGACGAGCGTGAAGGACCTACGGTATGTGGAGGGGTCGTTCGACCGCCGGCTGGTGCTCGACTGGATGGCCGAGGAGGACATCACGTTCGGCACCGGCGGCTGGGCGCCGATGCTGACCGGGAGTGGACTGGGAGTGGGGATCGAGCCCGAGCGGGTGGACGCGATGACCGTCCGCCAGGAGGTGCTGCTTGGGCCCGCCTGAGCCGCGTCTGGCGGAGCCCGGCGGCCCAGTGCTGCGGACGTTTCGGGCGTCGGACGGGTACGTCTCGTATTACCGCAGGTGGGATCTGACCGGGCCGCCGAAGGCCCGGCTGATCTTCCTACACGGCATCCGCAGCCACGGCGGTTGGTATGGCCGATCCTGCGCCCGGTTCGCGGAGGCGGGCTTCGAGGTGTACTTTCTGGACCGCCGCGGATCGGGATTGAACTCCGCGCGCCGCGGCGACGTGCCAGGGTTCCGTCGGCTCATCGACGACGTGGCCGAGTTCCTCCTGCACCTGCGGGCCGACCGCGGCTGGCTGCCGGTGTACCTCGCGGGCATCTCCTGGGGTGGCAAGCTCGCGGTCGGGCTCATGTACCGCCGACCGGGACTGGCGGACGGGCTGGTGTTGCTCGCGCCGGGGCTGCGGCCGAAGGTCGCGCCGCCGTTGCCGCAACGGGTTCGGATCGCACTGGCAAGGGTGCTGCGTCCGGGGCGCACCTTCCCAGTGCCGCTCAACGAGCCGGACCTGTTCACCGGTTCGCCGGACTGGCAGAAGTTCATCGCGGAGGACCGGTTTGCCGTCACCGAGGCGACCGCCCGGTTCCTGTTCGCCAGCTTCGGCCTGGACGTGTACCTGAGGCGCGCGGCGAGACGGGTAAACGTGCCGACGCTGCTTCTCCTGGCAGGTCAGGACCGGATCATCGACAACGCGGCGACGCGGGCGTTCGTGGCGTCGTTCCCGAGCCGCGATAACCGTGTGATCGACTACCCGGAGGCACACCACACGCTGGAGTTCGAGCCGGACGGGCACCCGTGGGTGCAGGACGTGGTGAGATGGGTGGAGCGGCTGTTGTAGGGTGGGTCCAGCGAGTCTTCGTGCGCCGACCCACCATCTTCGCTCCCGGTGGGTCGGCGCTCGAAGACTCGCTGGACCCACCCTACTAAAAATCACCTTCGTCGCGCTTGGACCAGTACGGCAGGAACAGCCCGCCGTCGATGTGCAGGATCTCGCCGGTGATGTAATCCGACGCCGGGTCGGCCAGGAACAGGATCGCCCGGCCCACCTCATCAGAGGTCGCCAGGCGCCCCCAGGGCAGTGACTTGCCGGCCTTCTGGATCGTCTCCTCGGAGAAGAACTTCCGCTCCCCCGGCGTGTCGGTCCAACCGGGGTAGCAGATGTTGACCCGGATCTTGTGTTCCAGCAACTCGCACGCGGCGGTGCGGGCCATCTGATCGATGGCGGCCTTGGCCATGTTGTAGGCTATCGCGTTCGGGAACGCGATCTTGGCGTGCGGCGAGCTGACGATCACCGCGGAGCCGCCCTGGCCCTGCTTGACCATCTGGTTACAGCATGCCCGCAGGCAGTAGTAGGCCCCGAACATCGACACTTCGAGCGTCTGGCGGAACCCCTTCATGTTCGCGGTCAGGAACGGCTCGCGGTCGCTGTAGACCGCCGACGAGACGAACACGTCCACCCGGCCAAGCTGCTGGACCGTCTCCGCGACCATCGCCTCGACGGCCGCCTGATCGGAGACGTCGATCTTGTACGGCAGCGCCTTGCGGCCCAGCGCCCGGATCTTCGCCGCGGTCACCTCGGCCTCGTCCCGGTGCGAGTAGTAGCACATGGTCACGTCGGCGCCAGCCTCGGCCAGCTTCAGCGCGGCCGCCTGCCCGATCCCCGACGACGCCCCGGTGACCACCGCCACCTTGCCCGCCAACGGCTTTGCCATCGTTCTCCCGCTTTAACGTAGTAGGCACACTCCGTGTGCCGTGGTTTGCATGAACGGCACACGGAGTGTGCCTACTACACTATCAATCCCGGTCGTCCCGCCGGTCCTTCGGCTTCTCCAAACCGGCCTTCTCCATGAGCGACTGGCTGAAGACGTCTTCTTCCTCCGCCAGCGCCTCGACCAGCCGGCCGCCGGCCGGTGGTTCGTACTGGATGGTATAGCGGTGGGTGGCGACGCTGACCTCGTCCCCCGGCCGCAGTGGCTTGCCCGGTGTCCGCTCGCCGTTGACCTTCACCCCGTTGGTGCTGCCGAGGTCCTTGATCCGCCAGTAACCGTCCTGGTAAGTCAGCTCGCAGTGCGTGCCGGAGACGTTCTGGAACTTCAGGCAGATGTCGCACGACTCGCGGCGGCCGATCGTCATCACCTCGTGGGCGAGCGGGATCGGATCTCCGCCGCCGACGGGGATGAGTTCGCCGAGCTTCTCACGGGGCATGGGGGGTCTCTCCGGGCCGGTCCACCGGGCGAATGAGACGCCCCCCGTCGCTGGGCGGGGGGCGGATAATACGGGTTGAATTATAGTCGTGCCCAAGACCGGACGGGGCGAGAATCGGACTCCCCGATACGACGTGAACCCCTGCGGGTCGGCGCCGTCGCGCCGACCCGCAGGGGTTCACGTCGTATCAGTCACCCATTCTGACTACCGGTTTGCCCCGTTGCCGTTGGGCTGCACGGGCAAGCTC
>DATLIF010000319.1:0-5329 GCA_035539575.1 Fimbriiglobus sp.
CCGCAACGAACAGCGCCCCGGCGTGCGGGCACTTCGCCCGCATCTCCGCCGGCATCCCCTCGACCGCGGTTGTCAGGATCAGCTTCACCCCGTCCTGTTCGACCAGCAGCGGGCACGTCACCCGCGGCGAACCCGGCGTCGTCCACTGTTCCACCAACTCCCCGTTCCCAAGCCGATACCGCCCGGCCCGACCAGCGGGCACCGGGTCCGGCTCGTAGAACGCCACCACCACCGTCCCGTCCCCGCATCCGACCATCCCGTCCGGGTATCCGTCAACCGCCCGCAGGTCCACCGCCACGCCCCGGTCCTCCAGTGTGCGGAACTGCCGGTCCAGCCGATACCGCACCACCATCCGCCGCGGCGTGTCGATGTCGTACAGCACCAGTTCGCCGCCCTCGTCGGCGAACACCTTGCCGTTGGAGCACGTCTGCCCGCCGGCCAGCACCGTCAGCTTGCGGTCGTCGAGCGTCAGCAGGTACAGGTGCCCGATCGGCTCGGCGAAGTTCACGTCCTTGGTCCCGAACACCACCCCCCGCCCGCCGGGCAGCGGCTCGCCATCGTTGACGATCGTCCGCGGGCTGTCGTCCGGGATCGCGGCCAGTGGCTCCCACCCGCCACTGGGGACGTGGTACAGCCCGACCTCCTTGGTCAGCCCGAGCAACAGCGTATCCGGCCGGTCGGTCGGCATCAGGAACCCCGGCCGCCCGGGGACCGGAACGACCTGGTGTTCGGCCGTGTCGGGATACCAGAAGTGCAGTTCGCCGCGGGTCGCGTCGGCCGCGGTCTGGATGTTCACCCAGGCGATCGCCCGCCGCCCCCGCAGCGTGACCACCCGCGGCCCCTCGGGCAGAAACCGCTGCGATTCGGCCGACGGCGAGAAGAGGATCCGCGCCTCGTTCGTGCAAACGACGCCCATGACGGCCCCCTCACTCCCCACAAGGGGTTAGCGGGGACGCCAACGACGTCCCCGGCAGCGACATACAGTGCATCGGTACGGTAGTCCATATCGTAACCTCAAACCGGGCCGTGCGACACGCTGAGGCCGAAACCATGCCGCTTCGCGGAAAGACAGCGCTGGTGACGGGCAGCAGTCAGGGGATCGGGCTGGCGGTCGCCCGCGCGATGGCCGCCGCCGGCGCCCGCGTCGCACTCACGTCCGAGCGCCCCCGCGACCGCCTCGGCGACGACGCCCGGGTCGTCCTCGACCAGCCCGGCGCCAGCTACGTCGGACCGTTCGATCTCGCCCGCGACGGCGAGGCCGACGCGCTGGTCGCCGCCGCCTGGGACGAACTCGGCGGTATCGACGTGCTGGTCAACAACGTCGGCACCTTCCGCGAGCCGCCGTTCCTGGAACTGACAAAGGCAAACTTCGACTTGATCTTCTCACTGAACGTCTGGTCGGCGGTGGCGGTGACGCAGGCGGTTGTCCGCCGGGCGGTCGCGACCGGCCGCGGCGGGCGCGTTCTGTTCAGCACCTCGCTCAACGGCTCCCGGTCCGAGCCGGCCCACACCCTCTACGACGCCAGCAAGGGCGCGGTCAACGCCCTGACCCGTCAACTCGCCGTGGAGTTGGCCCCGCTCGGCTGGACGACCGCGGCTGTCGCCCCCGGGCTGGTCGAGACGCCGCTGACCGACTTCGGCCTGCGCTCCGACCCCGCGGCCCGGCAGGCAGTCATCGACCAGATCCCGATCCGCCGCATCGCCACCGTGGAGGAGGTCGCTGGCTGGTACGTCTTCCTGGCCACCGACGCGGCCCGGTACGCGACCGGAATCGTCATCCCCGTGGACGCCGGCCGTTCGCCGGGAACTGGATTGATCAGGCGTCAGCGGCTGGCCGTCAGGTTCGGGATCAGCGAGACTCCCCGGTCGGCGGTGCGAACGGTTCGCCTCGCCCGCAACTGCACCACCGCGTCCCCGACGAACACCAGCACCGCCGCCCACACGAACCCGATCGCCGCCCATCGCTCCGCCGACATCTCCTCCCCGATCAGGAACACCGCTACCAGGAACTGCATCGTCGGCGACAGAAACTGCATGAAGCTGTTCGCCAACAGCGGCATCCGCCGGATCGACAGCGTGAACATCAACAGCGGAACGACCGTCACCACCCCGCCCAGCCCCAGCAGCACGTCCGTTCGCAGGTCCGCCCCGAACTGCCCGCCCCCGTGCGTCGCCTGCCACACCAGGAACCCCAGCGACGGCCCGAACAAAAGCAGCGTCTCGACCGAAAGCCCGGTCAGGCTGTCCACCGCCACCTGCTTGCGAACCAGCCCGTAGATCGCGAACGTCACCGGCACCGCGACCGCGATCCAGGTGAAGTCCCCCGCCACGACGAACGGCACCGCCACCCCGACCGCGATCAGCGCCAGCGCCGGGTAGTGTGCCGGCCGCAGCTTCTCGCCGAGGAAGATCGTCGCCAGGAAGGCGTTCACCAGCGGCATCATGTAGTAGCCGAGGCTCGCCTCCGACACCCGGCCGGTGACGGTCGCGTAGATGTACAGCAGCCAGTTGACCGCCAGAAGTGTCGCGCTGAGCAGCAACGTCAGCACCAGCCGACGCGACTTGAGCACGCGGGCGAGGTCGGCCCACCCGCCCATGATTGCGGTGAGCGCGGCCAGCAGGACGATCGACCAGCAGATCCGGTGGGCGAGGATCTCCGTGGCCGGGACGTGCTTGATCTCCCGGAAGTACAGCGGTACCAGCCCCCACCAGACGTAGGCGACCAGCCCGAATATCACACCTGCCCGATAACTCGCCCCGGAATACTGGCCCACCGATCTCCTCCGTTCCCAACCCAACACAGCGAGCGGGGGGCGTAAGCCCCCCGAGGAGTGAGCGAACTCGCGGACGCTACCTCGGGGGACTAACGTCCCCCGCTCGCTGGGTACTCCCGCAACCGCTTCCCCAACAACTGGTGGAAGTGATACCCCGCCACCTCTCGCTTCACACTGAACCGCCCGGTCGCGTACGACCGGCTGTTCAGCCCGCGCTGCACCTCCTCGCAGATGCCGACGTCCTCCGCCTGTACCTGGTCCGCGACCGCCAGGCTGTCGCGGATGAATCCCTCGTCCGTCCCCGCCGCGAAGTAGAAATCGAACACCACCCGGCAGCGGTCTACCCCCAGCGGCAAGACGAGGTTGGTGTCCATCACCCCCTCGTAGATGTTCAGCATGAAGTTCGGCCACACCCACCAGTACGCCGCCAGGTCGCCGGTCCGGGTCTTGCCCGTCGCCCCGTCCGCCGGCTTCAGTGGGCTGCTCTGCAGGCTCGTATGGCCGTGCGCTGTCGTCGCGTACCCCTTGTAGTCGATCACTCCGGCCAGCCCCGGATGCACCGTGTTGACGTGGTAGCCGCCGTCCAGGTAGTTATCGACGTACACCTTCCAGTTGCACGCCAGGTCGTAGGTCTTCCGCCCGGCGAACGCCAACCCGCCGAACGCAGTCCGAGAGTCCACCCAGCCGGGTAACGGATCGAGGAACGCCGCCACGGGTTCGCGCGGCACGTCCAAGTGGACCCACACGAACGGCCCCCACTCCGCGACCGCCCCGACCGGGACGAGACCGTTGTCCTCCTTGCGGAAGTCGCACACCCCGTCGAACTCCGGCGTCCCGCGCAGCCGGCCGGCGAGGTCATAAGTCCACCCGTGATACCGGCACCGTAACTTCGAGGCGGTGCCACACGGCTCGTTGAGGATCGGCGCCGCCCGGTGTCGGCAGACGTTGAAGAACGCCCGCAGGATTCCGTCCTCGCCCCGCATGACCATCACCGGCTCCCCGGCGATCTCGGCGCTGAGGTACGCCCCCGGATCGCGGACCTGCTCCGCGCGACCGACCGCCTGCCAGGAACGTCCGAACGCGGCGTATCGCTCGGCTTCGTACACCCGCGGGTCGGTGTACCAGGTGTTCGGGATGGTCTTCGCCCGGTCGAGCGGCAACTCGGGGTCGAACCCCGCGAGCAGACTCTGGAGTGTACCGGCGGACATGGCTCGACCTTTCCAGATGGGCCGTGGATGACGCGGATTTCAGCGCGGATACCGATCCGTCTTGATCCGCGTTCATCCGCGCTCGCAGATCCGCGTTGATCCGCGTTCCCGTCTTTCTACGTTGACTGCAACCCACATCCCACACCCGGGCCGTCCCATGCCCCCGCTCCCCGAAACCATCCTC
Source organism: Fimbriiglobus sp. (assembly GCA_035539575.1). Lineage (GTDB taxonomy): Bacteria > Planctomycetota > Planctomycetia > Gemmatales > Gemmataceae > DASSAT01. The sequence continues at coordinate 4,167 of DATLIF010000319.1, forward strand.
CAGTTCGGCTCCGGCCGGTTCCTCCGCGCCTTCGCCGACCTGTTCGTCCACCACGCCAACGAGCAGGGCCAGAACGTCGGCAAGGTCGTGATCGTCCAGTCCACCGGCGACGGCCGGGCCGGCGGCCTCAACGCCCAGGGCGGCCGCTATCACGTCGTCGTTCGCGGTCTGGAGAACGGCCAGGTCGTGGACCGCGTCGAGGAGTGTACCAGCATCAGCCGCGCCCTCCACGCCGGCACCCAGTGGGACGAGGTGCTGGCGCTCGCCGCCTCGCCGCAACTTCACACGATCCTCTCGAACACCACCGAGGCCGGCTACGCCCTCGACCCCGAGGACGCCTCGACCGACGCCGTGCCGCGGTCCTTCCCGGCCAAGCTGCTGGCCGTGCTGAAGGCTCGCTTCGACGCCGGCCAGCCCGCCCCGACGGTCATCCCCTGCGAACTCATCGAGGGCAACGCCCACATCCTCCGCGAGGCCGTCGTCAAGCTGGCGACCGACTGGAAGCACCCCGCCGCGTTCATCGGCTGGGTCGCCGAGGAGTGCCCCTGGCTGCACACCCTGGTGGACCGCATCGTCACCGGCACCCCGAAGGACCACCCGCTCCTGGCCACCGACCCGATGGTGATCGTGGCCGAGCCGTTCGCCTTCTGGGCGCTGGAGGACCACCCGCGCTCGCAGTTCACCCTGCAACACCCGGCGATCACCCGGGCGAAGGACGTCGAGCCGTACTTCCTGCGCAAGGTCCGCATCCTGAACGCCGCGCACACGGCGCTACTCATCCAGGCGAAGCCGCGCGGCTTCGCCATCGTCCGCGACGCGGTCAACGACCCCGAACTCGGCGCGTGGCTCTGGCGGCTGCTCTCGGAGGAGATCGTCCCCGCGCTGGAGGGCCGGGTGGATCAGCCGCTGCGGTTCGCGGAGCAGACCGTCGAGCGGTTCAAGAACCCGTTCCTGGACCACAAGTTCGCGGACATCGCATTACACCACGAAAACAAAATGCGGGTCCGGCTCCTGCCGACCCGCGACGAGTTCGCCGCGAAGTTCGGCAAGCCGCCGCCGCTCCTGACCGCGGTCATCGACGAGGGGTTCAAGCAACTCTCGTAGGGTGGGTCGAGTCTTCGAGGCCCACCGATTCGCTCTCGTAGGGTGGGTCGAGTCTTCGA
>DATLIF010000320.1:0-14734 GCA_035539575.1 Fimbriiglobus sp.
AGCCAGACGCTGGCCCAGCCGCCGACGTACAGCCACCGCTACCCGACGGCCGGACAGATCCGGGAGTGGGTGAAGGACCCCGTCGCGTACCGGTTCGAGTACGCCGACGGACTGAAGGCCACCATGCTCCTGCTGAACGGCCTGGTGGGGGACTTCACGTTCGCCGCGCGGGTCAAGGGGGAGGCCGAACCGCTCTCGACGCTGTTCCACCTGCCGCCGAACCCGAACGTGGTGTACTCGGCGGCGCTGATGGCGAAGGCCGAGGAGATGTTCCTCACCGGGGAGGTGCCGTACCCGGTCGAGCGGACCCTGCTGACGACCGGACTGGTCGCCGCCGGAATGCGGTCGCTGGCGGACGGCCAGAAGCGACTGGAGACCCCGCACCTGGCTGTCCGCTATCGGGCGCCGAGGGCCTCGACGTTCTGGCGGGACTGAGGCGGCCGTACCGATCGGAAGCCGCAGACAATTTGCTGACGTCCGGGAAGACCCTTCGGGCCGTCGTGGCCGAATGCGGCGCGAGTTCCGGATTACACCTCTGATCCGTTCGCCTCCGGGCGTGACGGGCGTCGTGGGAACAGGGAGATTCGGATGCGCGTTGTGATCGCAGTGTTGGGGATGTCCTTCCCCGTGGTGGCGGCGGTGCGGGAAGCCCCCACCCGACTTCTCGTCGAGGATCCGGCCGCCGGGCGACCGGGAGCGCGTCAGGCAGCCCCGCCGCTCTTCGACGGACTCGGCAAGCACACCCGGACAGTCACCACGACCAGCCCGGACGCGCAGAAGTACTTCAACCAGGGGCTCAACTTCCTGTTCGCGTTCAACCACGACGAGGCGATCCGGGCGTTCCGTCACGCCGCCGCCCTCGACCCGGACTGCGCCATGGCCCACTGGGGTGTGGCCATTGCCTGCGGCCCGCACATCAACAAGCCGGCCGTGCCGGAGGAGCGGGCGAAGGCCGCCCGGGTGGCAATCGAGCAGGCCCGCGCGAAGGCGAAGACGTGCCCGGAGGCGGACCGGGCGCTGATCGAGGCCCAGGCCGCCCGGTACGCCGACCCGCCGCCGGCCGACCGACGACCGCTCGACGAGGCCTACGCGAAGGCCATGAAGGCCGCCTGGGAGCGGTTCCCGACCGACGCCGACATCGGCGCGCTGTTCGCCGAGTCGCTCATGGACCTCCGCCCGTGGGATCTGTGGTCCGCCGACGGCCAGCCGCGGCCGGAAACTCCAGAGATCGTCGCCACGCTGGAGGTGGTGCAGAAACTGAACCCGGACCACCCACTCGCCCTGCACCTGTACATCCACGCCGTCGAGGCGTCCCCGGAGCCGGGGAAGGCGGACGCGGCTGCGAACCGTCTGCGGCACCTCCTGCCGGGGCTCGGGCACATGGTCCACATGCCCTCGCACATCGACATCCGCCGCGGTCGGTGGCAGGAGGCGATCGAGGCGAACCAGCGGGCCACCGCCGCCGACCGGAAGTACGCGGAGGCCGTTCCCGGGCAGGGCTTCTACCGCCTGTACATGGCGCACAACCACCACATGCTGACGTTCGCCGCCATGATGCGCGGCGAGTCCGAACTCGCGCTCCGCACCATCCGGGAGATGCTCGCCGGGGTGCCGAAAGAGTGGGTCGCGGTGCCGGAGAACGCTGCCATCGCCGACGGGTTCCTGGCCGCCCCGCTGGAGGTGATGATGCGGTTCGGCCGGTGGGACGACATCCTCAAGGAGCCGGAGCCTCCCGAGTTGTTCCCGATCGCCCGCGCACTGCGGCACCACGCCCGCGGGGTGGCCCACGCGGCGAAGGGGGAGCCGGGCCAGGCCCGCGAGTCGCAGAAGGCATTCCGCGCGGCGGCCGTGAAGACCCCGAAAGAGGCGACGTTCGGCAACAACACCGCCGCCGACCTGTTCGCCGTGGCCGACCCGATGCTGGAGGGCGAGATCCTGGTCGCCGAGGGCAAGACGGCGGAGGCGGTGACCGCGTTGCGCCGCGCGGTCACGAAAGAGGACGCCCTGCGGTACGACGAGCCGCCGGACTGGGTGGTGCCGGTGCGGCACGCATTAGGGGTGACGTTACTGAGGTGCGGCAAGCCGTCCGAGGCGGAGGCGGTGTACCGGGAGGACCTCCGAAAGTGGCCGGCCAACGGGTGGTCGCTGTTCGGGCTGGCCCGCAGCCTGGAGGCCCAGGGGAAGGCGAAGGAGGCGGACGAGGTCCGGGGGCAGTTCCGCGAGGCGTGGAAGCGGGCCGACGTGGAACTGTCGTCCTCCTGCTTCTGCCAGCCAGGCGGGCGGTAACGTGATTGGTGTTTCAGGAGGCGGGTCGATGAGCGCGATGCGGACGCCCGGGTCCGGGTTCTACTGGGAGGGGACCGCCGGGCCACCCGGCCGGGCCTTGCACTATGTGGCGTGCGGGGCCGGACGGCCGGTCGTCTTCCTCCACGGGTACACCGACTCGTGGTTCTCGTTCCGACTGGTCCTCCCGACGCTGGCTGCCCGCGCCCGGTGCCTGGCCGCCGACCAGCGGGGCCACGGCGGCTCGGCCTGCGAAGGGGACGACTTCTCGGTGGCCGCGCTCGCCGCGGACGCGGCCGGGTTCATCGACGAACTACGCCTCGGTCCGGTCGCCCTGGTCGGCCACTCGATGGGCGGCGTCGTCGCCCGGGCGGTGGCCCTGTCCCGGCCCGACCTGGTGGACCGGCTGGTGCTGGTCGCCGCCCCGCTCCGGACGGACACCCCGACCCTCCGTGAGCTGAAGGTGGAGGTGGACCACTTCGGCTCGACGGTGCCCCGGTCGTTCGCCGAGGCGTTCCAGGCGGCGTGCGTGTGCGACCGCGGGTCGGTGCCGGGGTGGTTCTTCGACGCCTGCGTGGACTCCAGCGCCGGGGTCGCGCCGCGGGTGTGGCGGGCCGCGCTGGCCGGCCTGCTGGCCGAGGACCACACCACCCGGCTGGGGGAGATTACCTGTCCGGCCCTGGTCGTCGGCGGACGGGAGGACGGGTTCGTCCAGCCAGCCGAGCAGGCGGAGTTGGCCCGGGCGTTGCCCCGGGGCCGGCTGACGCTGTACGACGGGGTGGGGCACTCGCCTCACTGGGAGCAACCGGAGCGGTTCGCCGCGGACGTGGCGGAGTTCCTCGCCGCGCTGGCCTGACGCCGCTCCCGCCGGTCAAGCGTCGGGAAACGCGGGCGGGATGACAAACGTGTGCCGGATCGCCTCCTGCTGGAATCCGATCACCTCGGGGAAACGCAGTCCGGGCAAGAGTTGCACGTCGAAGATCTCTTCCACGGCGGTCTGGAACTCCAGGAAAGCAACGACCCGGCCGCCACGCAGATCCACCACCGCGACGCCGCACTTCAACTGCTCCCGCCGGTCGGCCAGCGGTACGCCGTCCATCGCGGACGTCTTTCGAATCTTTGACAGGCCGACGAAGACGTACGGCCCGGAAAACGCCAGACCGCGGGCGAACCCGGGCATCTCGGCGACTCCCTCTCGCCGGCCGGTGGCAGGGTCGACGAGTACAAGTTGCCCGGTCCCGGACTCCAGTAGCCAGAGCCGGTCGTCATGCCAGCGCGGCGAGTGCGGCATACACAGCCCGCGGGTCAGGAAGTCGCCGCTGGGTACATCCATCACGCAGCCGCCGTGCGGCTTATCGGCGCGCCAGCCGTCGCGGGCGTCGGTGGCGCCGAGCGCGGTGACGAAGCGCGGCTCATTGTCCACGACGGCCAGCCCGTTCAAATGGCAGCGGTCTTCGGCGGCGAGCGCCGAGATGAACGGCGGCCGCCAGCGCGGCACGAAGCTGTAGTCCGGGTGCAGCGTACACAGGCAACTGAACCGGGTGTTAACCGCCCACAACTCGTCCCCGGCCCAGGCGAGTTCGTGGACGCCGATGTCTCCGGTGACGTGACACGACCGCGGTAGGTAGCAGCCGTCGTGGTGACCGGCCGGTTCGATCCGCGGGGCGATGTCCGGGGCGTTGCGGAACTCCCAGACCTGATTCCGCGTGCCGAGGGCCAACCGGGGTCCGTCCACGGCGACCCCCATCGGCCGGTCGAAGGTGCGGACCAGGATGGAAAGGCCGGCCCCGGCCGCGCGGACGGCGAGGAGTTTGTTCGCCTGATACGTGCTGACCAGCAGCGACGCCCTCAACTCGGCCAGCACCGCGACGAAGCTCTCGGTCTGGGTGAAGTGGAACTCGACAGCGGCCGCCGGCGGGGTCGTCTCGCCGGCGGCTGGTCCACGTGGCATCGTGGCGACGGGGGTCATCGTTCACTCCCTGGGTGGTTGCCGCCGATTCATCTCCTCGGACGCCGCGCCTTGTCGTCGTTGGCGATCGTGCCAACGCCCTGGGGGTCGGAGATCAGCGCGGTTCCGCTGGGGTCGCTGAGGAGGAGTCGGAAGTACTCATCGGCCTCGGCGGTGTTGTCGCCGAAGATCGCGATCCGGACGGTCTGGGTCGTCTCGCCGGGTGCGAATGTCAGGGTGCCGCTCCGGGCCTCGTAGTCGCTCCCCGCCGTCGCCGTGTCGTCCTGCGTCGTGTAGCGAACGGTCACCGGCTCGTCGTAGGCCGCCGAGAGCCGGACGGTGAAGGTCAGGTACGTGACGCCGACCCTCCCTTCCTTGACGCTGACGTCCGCCACGCTGATCCGCGGCTCGTTGTCGAGGATGGTGCCGACCCCCCGGGCGCCGATGACCGTCGCATTGGTCGGGGCGCTGAGGTTGACGGCGAAGGTTTCGGTCGGTTCGGCGAGGCGGTCGCCCGTGACAGTGATCGTGAACGTCGCGCTGGTCCGGCCAGCCGGGACGGTCACGGTGCCGGACGCGGTCGCGTAGTCGCTGCCGGCCGCGGCGGAGACGTCCGACGTGGCGTAGTGGACCGTCACGTCCACGGCGGAGACCACCGAGAGAGTCACCGTGAAGGTGGCGGTGATCGTCCCGGTGTTGCCCTCCGTGACCGTCGCGTCGCCGACGGAGATGGTCGGCAACGGCGCGGACGACCAGTCCCGGTCGTTCTCCAGGACCGAGACGGTGTCGCCCCTGACGTTGGCCGTGGCGACGTCGGGCCAGCCGTCGCCGTTGAAATCGCCGGCCGTGATCGCGATCGAACCAAGTCCGGACGGGAAGTGTTCCGCTTCCCGGAAGGTGCCGTCGCCGCGGCCGCGGAGGACGCTGACACTGTCGCCGACGGAGTTCGCCGTGGCGATGTCGAGTACTCCGTCGTGGTTGAAGTCGCCCAGGACCACGTTGAAGGCTCCCGGGCCGACGGCGTAGCTCTGCCCCCCCGGCGGCGCCTCGAAGCCGCCCGCGCCGTTGCCCAGCCGCACCTTGACGCTGGAGTTACTCACCGTCACCAGATCCGCGTCGCCGTCGCGGTCGAGGTCGCCCGCGGCCATCGACCAGCCGTGGTCGAGTCGCCAGTACGAGACTCCTGCGATGTTGCCCTGGCCGTCGCCCAGCAGCATCGCAACCTCCTCGACAGTGTCGCCAGTCTCAAAGCTGTAGTTCCTGGTGCCCACCGCGAAATCTTGGTTGCCGTCGCCATTGAAGTCGGCCACGGCGACGGCCACCGCCGCGGGAGTGGGGCGGCTGATACCGTAGCCGCGGTCGATCGATCGACCGTCCTGGAGATGGAACGAGCCGTCGCCGTTGCTCAGCAGCACGCTGGCCACGCCGTAGTCTTCGTAAACATCGCCCGGGTAGTAAGGATCTGTTGTCGATGCCACGGCGAGGTCCATCGCGCCGTCGCGGTTGAAGTCGCCCACGGCCACGGACGTGGCCTTGGTGCCTTGGTAGAGCGGGACGTTGAGCGGTGCCTGGAAGTGGCCGTCGCCGGTGCCGAGCAGCACGCTCACGCCGTTGCTGTCCTCGGCTCCAGGCGTGTAGGAGTATCCGTTCCAGCCGCCGAGCATGTAGTCGTTCACCATCGCCAGGTCGAGCTTCCCGTCGTTGTTGAAGTCGCCGACCGCGAGCGACCGGGATTGGGTGTTATAAGCGGCACTGGCGGCGGCGGAGCTGATGGGGTCGCCGAACCCGCCCGACCCATCGCCCGGCCGAAAGCTCACGCTGTCGGTGTTCACCGACACCAGGTCGATTCGGCCGTCGTTGTTGAAATCGGCCGAGGCCACGGCCGCGGGCGCCGGGCCGGAGGGGAGACTCGTGGCCGGGCTGAAGCTGGGCAGGCAGCGGTCGTCCAGCGGCTCGAACCGCGGGCGGAACCGGGCGCGGGGAGGGATGGACCGCAGGGCATCGAGGATCGAGCGGAGCGACATGGACTCTTCCTTCTGGGGGCAGCCTGCGGGATTATCAGTCCTCGGCGCGCAGGCCGGGCGCCGGGGTGGTGCCGGGCCGGCGGGGGCTTGCCTGGCGGTAAGGACCTTGCCGGCCGCGTTCGTTCGTGGTCCGTGGTTGGCGGTCGGTACTCCCTGGTGCGGGGTCGTGGCTCACTCCTGGCGACCGGCCGGCCGGTCGCCAGGTCACCGACTCGACCACGCGCTAGACCTGGATCGCAGCGAAGTCGGCGGCGATGTCCGCGAACGGGTCCGCATCGACCTCGGTCGGCGGCGCGATGGTGATCCCGCCGCCGACCGGGGTGGCGTCGGTGCGGTCCTGGTCGGCGATCTCCGGTCCGGCGTCGCTCGCCCGGCCGGCGTGGGTCGCCGTGGCGACGGTCACGGCGGCCGCGACCGGGACGGTGTCGGACACGCCGGGTGATGCCACCTCCTTGAGTGCGGCGATGCCCGATCCCAAACTGCTCGGGTTGTCCCGGGGTTGCAGGAAGTTGTCCATGACGTGGCCGCCCACGTTGCGGCCGATCTGCTGCCCGGCCTCGCTGTCGAAGCGGAAGTGGATCCCGCCGTAGATGCGGCTGTTGGCTTGCTCGTCGGCCGCGGCCCAGAAGTTCTCGTACGACCGGGTCACCCCCGGGAAGCCGTTGCTGCCCCAGTCGAACTGGAAGGCGACGTCGTCCCCGAAGACGCCCGCCAGCACCGTGGCGCACGAGGCGCCGATGGTGGCCGCGTTGCCCGAGTAGGTGGGGTACGGCGGGGTGGTCGGGTGCAGCGTGGTCCAGGCTGGGTCGGCCAACGTGTTCGGGTTGCCGTCCTCGGCGGCCCGCCGGATCGCCTCCACCGGCCGCCACAGGGCGTAGTGGTACTTGGCCCCGAACGAGGTCTGCAACCCGTCGTGCATGGTCATGTTCATGAGCGCGAACAGGCGGGCGTCCTCCACGAGGGGGGCGTCCCGGTCCTCGGCCATGTCCTGGGCGATGCGGTTCCAGACCTGGTGGTTGCCCAGCGCCGTCCGCCACAGCCCGGCCACCAGGGTCTGGTCGGCGCTGCGGCTGGAGTCGGTGGCGCGGCCCAGCGCCTTGGCCTCGTTGAACGCGATCGTGTACGCGTTACTGGTCAGGGCGGGGGGCGGGCCGGGGCGGAACTGGGCACTGCTCTCCGTCGCGAACGGCGTGACCAGCGGGACGTGTACGGCACCGGCCGGGCTGAAGTCCGGATGGGTCGGGTGCCACTGGCCGGGGTCGTTGTTCGGCGGCGTGTAGGTGACAATGTCGGCGGCGTGGTCGTCGGCGCGCAGGTCCAGGATCTGCCGGGCCACCTCCTGCCCGATGGCGACCCCCTGCCGGGCCCGACCAGTCGGGATGCCGGCGAGATCCTCGGCCAGGGCCGTGTCGTAGATGGCTTGCCGGCCTGGGTACAGCGCGACCAGCGTGTCGTGGGCCGCCTGGGCGGCGGCCGCCTCCTGCGAGGCGCCGCGCGAGGCGTGGACCCGGGCGTGGTACGGCTCATAGGACCGGTCGATGGCGTTGACCGCGTCGAACATGGCCACGTGGACGAGGGCCATGTTGCGGGACAGCGGAACGCGGGGCGGCTGGCTGGGCAGCGACTGCATCAGGAGTTCGTTCCAGTGCAGGATCACGTTGGAGGACGGCAAGGCGCGGTCCTCCAGGCGTTCGAAGCCGAGCCGCCACGGCCGGGGCAGCTCACGGTCGGGAGACGAGCGGTGTGTCCGGTTCGCGGTCCGGCGCCACGTCAACATGATGGGCTCCTTCTCGATAGCGTTCGTCCGACAACGAGGCACCCCCGGCGCGCAGGGTGAGCGCCGGCGGGGCGGGTGGAACGACCACGACCGCCCCGGCCCCAAACGAGGTCTGTTCCCCCGGCACGCGCCGGGGGCGTTCGGAACAGGGAGTGCTTTGCATGGCGGCTGGCGAGACCCGGCCGCCTTTCAAAACGCCGAGTGTCAACTCGGCGGCGATTCCTTCTCCAGTTCACCGAGCAGCATCTGGAAGTCGCTTCGCGAGCGGATCGCGTCGAAGTCCTTGTGCTCCTTCAGATCGGTCAGTTGCGACGGCTTTCGATAATGGCCTGCGGCCCGGGCCATCTGTAGCAACTCGACCGCCCTGCCGCCGTACTGGTCGGCCAGTTTCGCCCGGACGTCCGGGGCCAGCCGGGCGTCTTTGGCGGCCGCGGCGGAAGCGAGCGAATGGATGGAGGCGAACCGGTGGAGGTTGGGGGGCTGGGCGTGGCCTTCCGCCAGGACGGTCTCGCTCTCGGCCGTCGCCGCGGCGTGCTCGCCCAGTCGAAGGTGAGCGAACGGACGATACAGCCGCATGTTGATATGAGGCTGTCCGTCGCTGATCTCAAGCACGCGCCGCCAGACCTTCGCGGCGTCCTCGTGTCGCTCCAGCCGGCCCAGGGCGTAGGCGCGGCCCATCAAACTATTGAACAGGCCCATGCGCGCTGTTATGTCTCGGTCGTCTTTCGCCAGGACGGATTCGAGGATGGGAATCGCCCGGCCCGCCAACTCCAGCGCCTCTTCGGGCGACCGCATTCGGACCTGCATGGCCAGGTTGTCGTAGGCCCCGGCCAGTTCGATCTTGAACACGGTGACCATGGGGTAGTCGCGGAGAGTCGCTTCCTTGTGGGCCAGGGACTCCCTGAAGGCCGCCTCGGCCTTCTCGTTCTGCCTGTCCCGCGCGTACAGGAGACCCAGGTTGTTGAGCGTCCCGGACAGCCGCCGACGGTGATCCACCACGTCCGGCTGGTCGCGGTGCAGTTGTTGATTCAGGACCAGCGCCTTTTGATAGACCTCCTCCGCGTCCGCCATGCGTCCCTTTGCCATGTAGACCAGCCCCACGTTCTGGTAAGACCGGGCCCGGAGGATCAGGTTCTCGCTGTCGGTGGGATCGCCGGCCTGTAGGCGGTCCAGAAGTTCCATGCTCCTGACGTGGGCGGTTTCCGCCCTGTCCAGCTTCCCCATCTGCCGGAAGAGGTTCACCAGGTTCACATGAGCTCCGGCCAGATCGCGTCGATTCGTCTGGTGTTCCAGGTTCGCGCGTTCCAGCAGTGCCACGCCCTGCTCCAGCGACTTCTCCGCCTCGGGCCATCGCCGGGTCGCGTGGTACACCAGTCCCAGGCCCCGGTGGACGGCGGCCTGCTCGCTCAGGACAAATGAATCGTCCGGTGATTCGGCGGCCAGCGACTCCAGAAGGGCCGCGGCTTGCACGTAGGCCTTTTCCGCCTCGTCCCGTTGCCCGAGCAGATCTTGAATCTGCCCCACGCGCCGGTAGGCCTTCGCCGCCTCCGCCCGCACCACGGGGCTGTCGCCTCGTTCCCGAAGAAATTCCTGGTAGAACCCGAGCGCGTCCTGAAGAAGATCCCGGCGCACCGGCTCCATTTGCGGAACGTGCGCCAGTTGGACCTCGCCGACGCGGGTCAGCATCTGGTCCACTGCTCCGAGAGCCCGCTTGAAGTCCGCCTCCGCTGATCGCTTCTGCTCGTCGGCGCGGTCCCGCTCCCGCATCGCCCAGGTGGCCAGTACGGTGCTGCCGATCGACGCCGCCACCAGGAGCGCCGCGAACGCTCCCGCCGTTGCCAGCATCGTTCGGTTCTTCCGCGCGAACTTCCGCGCCCGGTAGCCGGCCGACGGCGGGCAGGCCAGCACCGACGCGCCAGTCAGGTAACGCCGGACGTCCTCGGCCAGGTCGTTTGCCGTCGGGTAGCGGCGGTTGCGGTCCTTCTCCAACGCCTTCATCACGATCAAGTCCAGTTCCCCGCGCACCAGCCGGCTCAGCCGGACCGGCTCCAGCCCGCGGTCGGCGGCGATGCGCGGGAGTTCCCAGGTTGCGGACAGGCGGGCGCTGGGCCTCGCCGGCTCGTCCTCCCGCACCAGTCGCAGCACCTCCAGCAGGGCCACCTCGTGGACCCGCCGACGGGTCAGCGGGGTGGTCCCGGTCAGAAGCTCGTACAGGAGAACCCCCAGGCTGTAGATGTCGCTGCGGGTGTCGATGTCGGCGTTGTTCAGCTCGGCCTGCTCCGGGCTCATGTACTCCGGCGTCCCGACCACCACGCCGATCCCCGTGACCAGCGTCTGCTCCGTCAGCGGCTGGCCGGTGGCCTTGGCCACCCCGAAGTCGATCACCTTGACCACCGGCTCGCCGTCGTACGTCGCGACCAGGACGTTGTTCGGCTTGAGGTCCCGGTGGATGATCCCCTTCTGGTGGGCGTGCTGGACCGCGTGGCAGACCTGGACGAACAGTCGCAGCCGCTGCCACGGCTCCAGCCGGTGCTCGTCGCAGTAGTTCGTGATCGGCGTGCCCTGGACCAGCTCCATCACGAAGTAGGGCCGGCCGGAGTCGGTCGCGCCGGCGTCGAGCACCCGGGCGATGTTCGGGTGATCCATCAGGGCCAGGGCCTGCCGCTCGACCTCGAACCGGGCAAGCACCTGCCGCGAGTCCATGCCGGCCTTGATGACCTTCAGGGCGACCGGCCGCCGGACCGGCTCCTGCTGCTCGGCCAGCCAGACCACCCCCATCCCGCCCTCGCCGATCGACTCGACCAGCCGGTACGGGCCGATCGCCTCCCCCGGCCCCTCGCCCGCCGCTTCCGGATCGAAGCCGTGGGTCCGGTCGGGGTCGGCGACCACGGCCACCGGGACTTCGAGGAACTCGCCGACCCGGCCGAGCGCGCCCAGGAGCCCGTTCACCCGGCGGCGCAGGGCCGTATCGTCCGCGCACGCCCGGTCCAGGTACGCGTTCCGACCGGCCGGGTCGCCGATCTGGAGCGCGGCGACGAAGACTTCCCGCTCGGTCACTGGAAGATCCCCCAGTGTCTGGCCAGCAATCAGTGCGAGAACCGCGACTGGGCGGCGCAACAGGAAATGAGAAAAACCGTATCCTCCCGTTCCGGGAGGGTTAACCACCGAGGTGTTCGAACAGCCAGGCCCGTGCGTACGCCCACAAGAAGTCGGCGGTGCGGGGGGAGACGCCCAGAGCGGCGGCCGCCTCGTCCCCGGTTAGCCCGGCGAAGAACCGGAGCTTGACCAACTCGGCCGCCTGGGGGTCGGCCTCCGCCAGCCGGTTCAGGGCCTCATCGACCGCCAGCACGTCGTCGGGGTGCGGGCCGGCGGTCCGGGTGACGGCCTGGTCGAGGTCCACCCGCTCGGTCCTCGCGCCCCGCTTGAGGGTGTCCTTCCGCCGCGCCTGTTCGACCAGGATGCGGCGCATGGCCTCGGCGGCGGCGGCGAAGAAGTGGCCGCGGCCGGCCCAGCCCGGGTCCCCGGCCGCCCCGCCGACCAGGCGCAGGTACGCCTCGTGGACCAGCGCGGTGGCCTGGAGCGTCTGGCCCGGCGCCTCGGCCGCCATCCGACGGGTCGCGAGTTTGTGCAACTCGCTGTACACGAGCGGGAGCAACTCGGCGGCGGCCGCCGGGTCGCCAGCCGCAGCGGCGTCCAGGAGTTGCGTGACGTCGGACATGGAGCAGAGCATATCCAGGCCGGAAGTGCCACGCGACCAAAAAGGCCGCGGGCCGAACCCGGGGCCGGGGCCGGCGTGGCTTCCGTAGAATCGGGGCAGTGCCGACACCCACCTCGACCGCACGGGCCACACTCGCCATGACCCCACCGGACCGTACCCGACGCTCGTTCCTGAAGTCCTCCGCCGCCCTCGCGGGGGCCGCGCCCCTCCTGGGTGGACTGGCCCGCGCGCAACCGAAGGAGGACGGCGGGCCGCTCATCGCCTATGTCGGGACGTTCAGCTCCCCGCTGCGCGACGTGCTGCCGACCCAGGTGGACCTGCCGCCCGGCAACGGCCGCGGCATCCACCGGTTCACGGTCAACCGCGAGTCCGGGGCGCTGACCGCGGCCGGCGTCCACGAAATGGGCACCAGCCCGAGCCACCTGGCCCTGAACGCCGCTGGGACTCGCCTGTACTCCGCCAACGAGACCGACCGGCTCGGCAAGGACAAGGAGGGGACGGTCAGCGCCTTCGCGGTCGGCCGGGCGGACGGCAAACTGGAGTTGCTCAACACCGTCCGGTCCGGCGGCGCCGGCCCGACCTACATCACTGTCCACCCGTCCGGGAAGTTCCTGCTGGTGGCGAACTACTTCGGCGGCTCGGTCGCGGTGCTGCCGATCGTGGAGAACGGCCGCCTGGGGAACCCGACCGACGTCAAGGCCGACGAGGGGAAGGTCGGCCCGACGAAGGCCGCCAACGCCCCGCCGGGCAGCTTCGCGATCAGCGGCCACGACCGGACCCACGCGCACATGATCCAGGCCGACCCGTCCGGCCGGTTCGTGCTGCACGTGGACCTGGGGCTGGACAGGATCTACGTCTGGAAGTTCGACGAGAAGAAGGGCACGCTGACCGCCAACGACCCGCCGGCCGTGTCGTTGCCGCCCGGCGACGGGCCGCGGCACTTCCACTTCCACCCCAACGGCAAGTGGCTCTACTCGATCCAGGAGGAAGGCTCGACCGTCGTGCTGTTCGACTACAACGGCGAAACGGGCCGGCTCGCCTCACGGCAGACGCTCTCCACCCTGCCGCCGGGGTTCGCGGGGAGCAACTTCTGCTCGGAGATCCTGGTTTCGGCCGACGGCCGGTTCGTGTACGCCGGCAACCGGCTGCACGACAGCATCGGGATTTTCTCGGTCGGCAAGGACGGCGCGCTGACGTACGTCGGCGAGGAGTGGACGCGGGGCGACTACCCGCGGAGCTTCGCGTTCGACCCGACCGGCCGGTTCCTGTACTGCTGCAACCAGCGGGCGGACCACGTCACGGTCTTCCGGGTGGCCCCGAAGACCGGCGGCCTGGCCTTCACCGGCCAGTACGTACCCGTCGGCAACCCGTCGTGCGTCGTGTTCCTCGACCCGGCCGGGCGGAAGTGAAAAACCCCCCGCCGAGCGGACTGGGCGACGGGGGCGGGGTGTAGTACTATGTCCGTTAGCGCCCGCCGGCCACTGGCGGGCCTCGCGGCCGCTCGACGCGGCCGCGAAGCACTTTCCCAGGAGAGCCGATGTCGCTGCGGATGCGTGTCCACGACCGGGAGCCGATCGGGGCCGCCCTCCGGCGGTTCAAGAAGCTGCTGGAGCGGAGCGGGATGAAGCGGGAGCTTCGGGCCCACGAGTATTACGAGAAGCCGTGCGACGCGCGCCGCCGCAAGGCCCTCAGCCGCGTGCGGGCGATCAAGAAGGCGGCCGCCACCAAGGCCGCCCGCTAGCCCGCCCGGCCCGGGAGGCCGGATGCCCCTCAACGAGCTGAGCCTGGTCGCTAACCAGGCGCCGCTGCCGGGCGGGGTCCGCGCCCTGCTGCGCGAAGCCGACCGCCGCATCGGCAAGTTCCTCGTCCGCGGCCGCATCCCCGCGTTCGTCCCCAGCGACTACGAAGGCGCCTTCCGCGTCCTGCGCGGGCTGATCGAATCGCCCGAGGTCCGCGGCACGCAGTTCTGCGAGTGGGGCAGCGGGTTCGGCGCCGTCACCTGTCTGGCCGAGGAGGCCGGGTTCGACGCCTGCGGCATCGAGGCCGAGGCCGAACTGGTGGACCAGGCGCGGCGGCTGGCCGAGGACTTCGGGCTGGCCGCCGAGTTCGCCCACGGCAGCTTCATCCCGCCCGGCGCCGAGCAGCACGTCCACACCGGCGGCTCGTACTCCTGGCTGACCACCGAATCGGACCACGCCTACCAGGAACTCGGGCTGGAAGTGGCCGACCTGGACGTGGTCTTCGCGTACCCGTGGCCGGACGAGGAGGCGCTGACCGCCGAGTTGTTCGACCAGTACGCCGGGCCGGGGGCGGTGCTGATCACCTACCACACCGGCGACGGGTTCCGCATCCGCCGCAAGACTGCCCGGCGGGCGAAGCGGCGGACGAAATAGAGGGGCGGGGCCCAATTGTAGGTGGGTCAAGCCCGGCTCTGCGGGCGCCGACCCACCCTACGAGTAAGCGTACTTGCCCGCGTCTACAGCGGCGGCCACTCCTTTTCCAACCCCTCGCGCTCAATCGCCTTGACCTGGCTTTCGGTGACCTCGAACCGGCGGGCGGCCTCGGCGCGCGAGGTCTCGACGCTCATGCCCGAGTCCTGGGCCTCGACAAGGGCCCGGAAAATGGCTCGACGCTGGTCCACGGTCACGGTGTCGGCCGGTGGTTGGCTGGACATAGGGGCAGCCTCCGTAGGGTCGTCGCGGGCGCTCGTACCGTCATCATACCCGGTGCCGGCGCCCCTGTTGCGGATCGATGCGAGAAAACCCCCACGGAACCGTCAGCCCGCGGCCGCGCCAGCCGTCTTCGGCAGCTTCACGTTCCAGGCCAGGCCGACCAGTTCCAGCCCGCGGATGACCAGGTAACTGGCGTCGAACTGCCACCACCGCAGCCCGTGCCGGGCCGAGGTCGGGAAGGCGTGGTGGTTGTTGTGCCATCCCTCGCCAAACGCCAGGATTCCGAAGATCAGGTTGTTGCGGCTCTCGTCG
>DATLIF010000321.1:0-4500 GCA_035539575.1 Fimbriiglobus sp.
CATCTTCGAGGCGACCAGCATCGACCGCCGGGTGAAGGGCGCCCAGATCCAGCGGCCGCTGACGCACGACCTCGTCGCCGAGTTCGATGCGCCACCGGCGCGTCTGGGCGGCGGCCACGTCCGCGCGCTCGCCGACCTCCACCACGGCCGCGGCCACCGGCCCGAAATCGACCGCCGGCACCGCCCCGAGCGGGTGGTCCGCGACGCCGAACCCGGCCGCCGCCAGGAGGCGGCGGAGGTCGTCGGTCGCGGCCGGGGGCAGGGTACTTACGAGGACCGTGGACATCATGGGGAATGTAAAGTGTAAAATGAACCGTGTAAACTGAGCCGGGCGAGCGGGGGCGACCCCGGCATTGTGCGCGGTCCGCGGCGAAATTGACATTCCGACTTTGGGAGGCTGTCGTGCCCGTTCAAATGGAACTCCGCCGGATCATCATCAGCGAGGTGGACGACCACCAGGTGATCATCCTCAAGGAGGTGGACGGGGACCGCAGCTTCCCGATCGTGATCGGCATTTTCGAGGCGACCAGCATCGACCGCCGGGTGAAGGGGATGATCGCCCCCCGGCCGCTGACCCACGACCTCATCGCCGGGGTGGTGGAACAGATGGGCGGGGAGCTTCAGGACATCGTCATCAGCGACCTGAAGGAGCACACCTACTTTGCCAAGCTGCGCGTCCGCCACGAGGGGGAGTTGATCGAGGTGGACTGCCGCCCGTCAGACGCGATCGCGGTCGCGGTCACCGCCAAGGTGCCGATCTACGTCAGCGAGGAAGTACTGGGCGAAGCCTTGGAAGACTAAATCCCAAATCCCAAGCACCAAATCCCAAGGAAGACCCCTGCTTTTTTGGGATTTGGTGCTTGGGATTTGGGATTCAATCGTTGTGCAGCTTCCGCAGCCGCGGCGAGAGCCGCAGGATCCACTGCACCCGCTCGAACTCGCGCAGCCAGTCGGCCGCCACGTCGCCGTCGCTCGCCTCGCCGGCCAGCCGCCGGTAGGTGCTCAGGGTCCGCTCGCCATAGCGGGCGACCTCGAACCCGTCCTCGCTGAAGAACACCACCACTGGCACCCGGTCGCCGCCGTTGATCTTCAACTCCTGTTGCGCCTCCGGGTGGGCGTCCCGGTCGAGGTAGCGGACCGCCAGCACCGGGGCGGCCTCGGCGAACCGCTCGAAGATCGGGCACTGGGCGGCGCAGTCGCCGCACCACGCCCCGGCCAGGACCAGGACGTTGGTCCGCCGGGTGAACTTCGCCAGCAGGGCCCGCTGGTCGTCGGTCAGCGCGACCGCCTCGCGGGTGCGGTCCCACCGGGCCTTGTCGCCGGCGGAGCCGAACTGGGTCAGGAACCGCTCATACGGCAACGCTGCGTCGAAGTGGCTGAACGGGAGCATGCGGCACCTAAAGGATTAACCACAGAGGCACAGAGACACAGAGAAGACAGAAAGAATAGGTTTCAAGGCAGAAGAGCAGACGGCCAGTTCGATCCTTCTCTTCTTCACATTCTATCTCTGACTTCTCTGCGCCTCTGTGCCTCTGTGGTTAATCCTTCTTCTTCTTCGGCTCGTCCTTCTTCTTCGCCGGGGTCACGATGATCGCCACCGGCGGGGCGACGACGCTCGCGTTCCCGGCAGTGCCGCGGATGACCAGCGTCCCCGGCCCGGCCGCCGCGTTCGCCGCTGCGGTCAGCTCGAACTCGGCCACCATCGCGCCCTTCGCCAGCGGCTTGAGCTTCGCCAGCGGCGTCAGCTTCGCCGTCACGTTCGCCGGGGCGCCCACGGCGGCGAGCTGCACCGCATCGGCGAACCCCTTACCGCGCGTCACCGTGACCTTACCCTTGATCGACGATCCCTGCGCGACCTCCGGTTTGTCAAACGTCACCGCCAGCGTGAACGGCGGCGGCGGGGTGACGGCCGCGGCGATCCGCGTCGTGAACTCCGCCGGCGGGTTCGCCAGGTTCGCCAGCGCGGCCTTGATCGATTCCTGCACCGACCCGATCCGCACGACTTCCTTGCCGTCGATCTTCGCGGTCGCCTTCAGGTGAACCGTCTGGAGGCCCGGCTGTGTCCCCGGCTTCACCGTGACCGGCACGAACAGCGGCGCGGTCGGTGATGGGTTCGCCCCGGCCGGCACCGTCAGCGACCCGACCAGTGCGTCCGACCCGGACACGGTGAGTTCGACCGGCCCGGCGAAGCCGTTGAGCTTCGTCAGGCCCGTGACCGGGATCAGCCCGACGCCGCTGAGGGGCACGTCGATTCGGTCCAGCCCGACCGCGACGGCGAAGTCCGGCGCGGCCGGCGTCACCGACAGGTGGTAGACCTCGCTCGGCCCGGCCAGGTAGTTCAGGTGCTCACAGGCGACGGTGAAGTCGCCGTCCGCCGGCGGGTCGAACTCGACGCGGGTGGGCACCTGCTGCGGGTTGGATTTCGCCAGCTCCTTCCCCTTGGCGTCGAGGATTCGCAGGTACACCTCGGTCGGCGCGTTCACCTGATAGGTGAGCGCCTCAATGACGACCTTCTTTCCCTTCTTCGCGGCGAAGGTGAAGTGATCGAGGTCGTTCTTCTCGGCGAACCGAGCCGAGACGCCACCGGGAGTGGATAGCTTGTTCGCCGTTTTCGGGTCGTTGTTGGGCTCCCGCTCGACCATCTCCGGGATGTCGCTCAGCCGCACCGGCACCGGCCACCCGGCGGGGCCGTCGGACCGCCTCGGCGTCGCGTACACCACCGGCACCGTCGGGTCGGTCGGGGCCGTCACGCTCACCGGCTTCACGCCGTCGAGGCCGGGGCCGCTGAAGCCGACCTTCGCCGACTGGCCGACCGCCAGCGGGAACGCGGTCGTCGCGCCGGGGAAGCTGCCGATACGCAGCCGGTAGTCATAGTCCGCCCCGCCGCGGTAGGTGGTGTCGCGGACCTCGGCGATGAGTTCGCCCGACTGCTTCGGGACGTACACCACCCGCGCGTCGGACTGGAGGCCGGGCGTGTCGTCGGCGTAGACGCCGCCGAGTTCCTTGCCGGTGCCATCGTACAGGATCACCACCGGGTCGATCGGCGAGCCGAGCCGCCGGCCGAGCACTTCAACGGTGATGGGCTTGTTCGCCTGGACCGGGAACTTGAAGTAGTCGGCCGCCTCCGTCTCTGCCTTGCCGGTAACGACGCACGGAACCGGCACCGTCTGCGGCGTCGCCCGCGACTTGTTGGCGCCGGCCTCCGCGACCTCCGGCAGCTCGTCCAGGCAGATCGGCCGCAGGTTCGAAACGCCGGCCTTCGTGGCGACGCGCAGGGCGTGCAGCCCCGGCTTCGCGTCGGCCGGCACGTCGAGCTTCACCGTGAGCTTCTTCGCGTCCGTCTGCTTGTCGGGGATGGCCGCCTTGCCGCCGAACGAGGTCCACACTCCGGTGGCGTCCGCGAGGTTCGTTCCGGTGAGAACCAGCTCGACCGACGCGCCCGGCTTCGCCCCGAGGCTGGCCGGCGTGGTCAGCGTCGGGTAGCCGGCCGGGACAGCAGGCGGGGCGGCTTTCTTGTCTTGCGCGGTCAGCGGCGCGACGGGGAGCCAGGCGAAGACGGCGGCCGACGCGGCGAACAGCACGACCGGGAGGAGACGCGGCATGGGGCGGATCTCGGGAAGGGTCGGAAGGCGGGATGGAGAAGATGATACCCGACGACACGGCGAGCGTCCGTCCCCTGCCCGTGCCTATGTCCGTCCCGTGCCCGTGCCCGATCTTCTCCAATCCGGGCACGGGCACGGGCACAGGCACGGATCAGAGCCGTTCCCCTTCTCGCCGTCGGTACTCCGCCTCGTCGATGCGTGCGAACTTCACCCGGTCGCCGACCCGCAGCGGGAAGTACCCGTCGGCCACGTCCACCAGCGTCAGCGGCGTCCGCCCGAGGATGTTCCACCCGGCCGGCCGCGGCAACGGATAGATGCCGGTCTGCTTGCCGGTCAGCCCGACGCTGCCCGGCTCGACGCGCAGCCGCGGACTCGGCAACCGCCCGACCCCGCACAACTCCGACGGCAAGTACCCCATGTACGGGAACCCCGGCACGAACCCGATCGCGTACACCGTGTACTCGGTGGCCGTATGCAACTCGATGACCCGTTCCGAACTCAACCCCGTGTGTTCCGCGACCCGCGCCAGGTCGAGCTGCATCTCGTAGCAGACGGGAATGACGTGGTCCCGACCCGGCGAGCGGGGGGCGTTAGCCCCCCGAGTGTCCACCCGCTCCAGCCACTTCACCACGTCCCCCGTCCCTACCCGGTCCGCGTCGAAGAACACCCCGACGCTCGCGTACGCCGGCACCACGTCCTGCAGCCAGTCCGGCGCCGCCGCCCGCACCGCCGCGGCGAGCCGGACCGCGGCCGCCTCGTCCGGCAGGTACGCCAGCACCGCCTGATCCCCGAGCGGCTTGAGTATCATGGTCTTCGTTGTACGCTGGGCGGTTCGATCCCGACCTGAAACATTGGGTCAGCACCGGCGAAATATGAGCAGGCCATCCCCCTGGGACCG
>DATLIF010000322.1:0-11789 GCA_035539575.1 Fimbriiglobus sp.
GCCCCACAGCCCGGGAACCATTTTCGGCGCCCACGGCCCGCCCCACCACATCAGCGTACCGAGTACGACTCCGCACCCGGTCAGCCACGCGAAGTCCGGCCGGTAGTGGGGGGACTCGCGGAGCGTCAGTGACACGATCCAGAACCCTGGCACGACCAGTGGTACGAACCACCGGACCGAACAACACTGGCCTCCGGAGTTGCTCGACGTGGCCGCGTACACCGCTACCGACAGTGCCGCCCAGCCGGCACAGAACGCGACGGCCGGACGGAGTTCCTTGTGCCGCAACCACAGGAGGACCGCCCCGCCCGGGGCGAGCCACAGCGGGACATTGTGCAGGAGGATGCCCTTCTTCCCGACGACGAGTTCCGCGGCATAGACGAAGAACCAGCCGGGGTTGTGTTTCAACCCGCCGGTCATCACCTCATC
Organism: Fimbriiglobus sp.; assembly: GCA_035539575.1. Lineage (GTDB taxonomy): Bacteria > Planctomycetota > Planctomycetia > Gemmatales > Gemmataceae > DASSAT01. The sequence goes on from DATLIF010000322.1 coordinate 430, forward strand.
CGTGAACGGACTGCCCGGCCACTGCAGGTATTCGGAGACCATGTTGGCCGGCAGCAATGTACCGCCGACGGTGTAGTTCAGGGCGTGGTGCGCCATGATCCAGGGGAGCGCCGCAAGGGCGACAACCGCGACCGGTCGCCACCTCCGGTAGACCCACATGCAGTACGGTGCGAGGCAGACGAGCAGTGTCGGCCCGACGCCGAGATCACAGGTGTACCCGAACCCGGCAGCACTTCCAGCTACGGCCGGCCACAGAAACCCGGTTGCGCGATTCGCCAGACTGAGGCACATCACCGACGCCGCACCGAGGAACAGGATGTGGCTGTTGACGTGCCGGGAGTAGGCCGCGGCGACAGAACCGAACGCGACCGCCGCAGCCACCAGGAACACGGCCCGCGCGTCCAACCCGACAACAACTGCCAATCGCCGGACCGCACAGACCGCAACGACAAACGCCAGCCCGGACGTGGCAACGGTGAGAAACCAGCAGTACAGGTCCGGACGTTCCCATGCCGTGGGGCCGCCGAGTGCCAGCCACGCCCGGTAGAGGCCCGCCATCATCACGTTCGGAACGGGTGACTTGTCCGAGTAGAAGTGGCCATCGATCTGTAGCTTGTCGAGGGTACCGCGGGTCAGCAGGTCCGCGCGGTCGGGCGGGTATGGCGTCGGCCGCCACTCGTCCGCCGGAGGCACCCGGACGAAGACTGAGTCGTCAATGATAAAAGTACCGCGCTCGCCCAGTGATTCGGCGGCGGCGAGGCGACTACCGTCGTTCCACCCTCCGGCATACGGCCGCGCCCCGACCAATGCGACGACCGTAGCCAGCAATACGACGGCCCGGCCCGCCCAGTTCCACCGCGCGTCGTCAGGCTGTGAGATCATGGGAACGTCCTGTTCCTGGGGAGGCGTGATCTAGCCGGCCGACCGTCGCAGTTGCTCGCCGGTCTGCCGGATCTGCTCCGCATCATCGAACCGGTCGTTGTCCAGAACCGTGTCGTCGATGTGGACCGCACGGGTGTGCCGGGCCGAATACTCCGGTCCGAGGACGTCCAGCACCGTCGGGGCCGCCTTCGGGTACTCGGTCGCGAAGAAGTACCCCTTCACCTCGACCCCGCACTCGTGGTACTCGGGGTACTGCATCAGCAACTCGTGCAGCCGCCGCAGCCGGTAGTGCGGGATCGTCGCGTACATGTGGTGCGGCAGGTGGTAGTCCTGGCCCATCGGGAAGACAGCGAAGTTGATCGCCCGACCGACTAGAAAGGTCCGCGTATTGGTCATCCAGCCGCGGTCCGCGTTCCCGTGCTGCACGATCTGTCGCAGGATCATGAAGAACGAAAACGACGTGAACATCGGCACTACCCAGAGCAGGAAGTAGTACAGAGCCGCCGGTGCACCGGTCAGTTTCGTGATGACTGCCAGGGTGGTGAACAGTGCCGTGACGAACCCGAGCCTCAGGATTGTCATGTACCGGGCAGGTATCACCGGGTGCAGCCGGGTTCGGATGAACTTGTCGGCTGGCAACCGCCAGTACACGACGCTGACGACCGCCCACAGTGCGACCGGGACCGCGACCAGCAGCACCGGATCACCGACGTAGTAGAGCGCGGTGAGTGAGACGATGAGCGAGAGGATGTACAACAGGCCGATCCGCACGGCGGTGCGGCTGGGCGTGTGGCCCTTGATGAGGTACGGGCTATGGTCGGCGCCGGTGGCGTTGTACCGTGCCCGCACCCGCATGAAGCGGACCAACTTCGGCACCCACATTTGCCTCGCCAGCGTTCGCAGGAAGACGCGGGGCGATACCGGGAAGTCGAGCCAGTGGCCGCTGGTGCGCAGTTGCGAGACGTCCGGGTCTCGGTCCGGGTCGTTGACGAACTGGTGGTGGGCGAGGTGCTGCAACCGGTACAGGTGCGTCGCGCTGAACAACGGGAACATCGTCAGCAGGTCGGACGCCAGGTCGTTGAGATATCGGCTGCGAAAGAGGATGTGGTGAACACCCTCGTGCGCAAGCCCACTGAGCTGGTGCTGCCCGGCCCCAACAAGCGCGACGGCTGCGAGCGCTGTCGGAACCGTCCACCAGAAGGAGATCGCATCGGTGCGGGCCAACTCGAACACCCAGACCGCGCCACCGATCACCGCGGCAAGGTACAAATACGTTCTCGCAATGTAGTACCAGTTGGTCAGGTTGTCGGTCCGCCGGAGCCGCTGTAACTCGGCCTTGAACCCGGGATCGTCCAGGGACTTCACCGATTCTGTGGTGGCCATCGGGGTCAGCCCTTGGGGTAAAGCTTCGTGACCTCGCTCGCGATTCGCCGGTTCAGGAACCGCGGAGCGAACTTGTTGACGAATAGTATTTTCTTCGCCTCCGACCCGAGCACCACCTCTGTTTTCCCCGCCCGCAGTGCGGCGACGATTCGCCAGGCGACCTCGGCCGGTTCCATCCCGCTGTCAAGCGGCAGGTCGGCCCGACCCTCCTTCCTCAGAAGGTGGTCGTTGAAGCCGGTTTTCGTCAAGCCCGGAACGATCGTGACCACGTCCACCCCGAACCGGGCGAACTCGCCACGCCATGCCTCGGACATGCCGATCAGCGCGAACTTGCTGGCCGAGTACTCCGGCCACGCCGGCATCCCGCGGCGACCGCACATCGACGTGACGTTGACGACAGCCGGCTGACGACCGTTGGTCAAGTGTGGCATGGCCACCCGGGTCAGTTCGACTGGGGCGAAGAAGTTCACCTCCAGGATCTGCCGGTTGATCTCTTCGGTGGACGTGGCGAAGTGGCCCCAGCTCGCCACCCCGGCGTTGTTCACCAGCACGTCCAGCCCACCCCAGGCGTCCACCACAGTACGCACCAGCCGTTCGCGGTCCTCGGGTATCGTGACGTCGGCCACGACCGACAGAACATCGCGGCCATTGCCGCGAAGCTCGGCCGCCAACTGGTCCAGCTTCTCCGCGGAGCGGGAGGCGACGGCTACTTTCGCCCCGGTGGCGGCTAACTCGGCGGCGACCGCCCGGCCGATGCCGCTGGACGCCCCGGTCACGATTGCCCGGCTGCCGGTCAGGTCGCGCGCCATCCGAAGTCTCCCTCAAAGTTGGCCTTCCCCCGCCGCGCCCGCACGGGTTACGATACCCGGCCCGCCGATTTACCGACACGGACGTCGCCATGCACTGGCTGCTCATCGGCTACATGTTCCTGTTCATCCACCGGCCGTTCGAGGTCTGGCCGGCCCTTGGCGACCTGCGAGTCGAGCGGGTGTACATGTGTGCCACCCTGGCCGTGTGGGTGCTGTACCCCGGCAAGCGATGGCTTTCCAATCCGATGCACGCCGCCTACGCCGCATTCGCGGCCGCGGTCCTCGTCTGCTGGGTCATGAGCCCCTGGATGGAGCGGTCCCAGCCGATCGTCGAGGACTACTTCAAGGTCGTAGTCTTCTACATCCTTCTAGTCACCACCGTCAAGGACGAGCAGTCCCTGAAGCTCGTCGTGGCCGGATTTCTGGCGGTGATGGGCGTCTACCTGGCACACTCGTTCCGCGAGTACCTGTCCGGTCGACATACCTACCGCATGGGCATCGCCCGGATGATCGGGGTGGACAAGACGCTGGGCGACCCGAACAGCTTCGGGGCCAGTATCGTCTTCGCGCTGCCGTTCGTTGCCGCCCTGTGGCGGAGCGGGCTGGGCGGAAAGTGGGGTCGCTATGCCCTGGTCTCGTACACCGGTTTGTCGGGGCTGTGCATCCTGTTGACTGGCTCGCGGTCGTCGCTCCTGGGGCTTGGACTGTGGGCAGCATTGCTGGTGTTCCGTGGCCGCAATCGATGGGCCTGGATGGTCGCCCTGGCACTCGGAGCGCCGGCCGTCTTCGTTGCGTTGCCAGAGGAATTGCAGACACGGTTCGAGACGATCATCGACCCCAGTGTGGGGCCGAAGGAGGCGCAGGTCTCCGGCGAGGGCCGCATGCGGGGGCTGGAACTCGGATTCCGGCTCTGGGAACGCAACCCGCTCAGTGGCGTCGGACCCGGGGCTTGGCGGCCGGCCACCCGCAGCAAGATCGAGTCGCACAACCTCTACGGCCAGCTCGTCGGCGAACTCGGGGCGTTCGGGCTGGTCGCGTTCCTCGCAATCCTGGCCGGCTTTTGGCTGAACCTGCGGCGGATCGCAGCCATCCGCAAGGAGCACCCGGAATGGTCCAACGACCTCGTATTCCAGGTCGCCTCCGCGGTCGGGATGGGCGTGTTCCTGCTCCTGTTCATGGGCAACTTCGGTCACAACCTGTTCCGGTTTAGCTGGCTGTGGTACGGCGGGTTCCTCATCATCGCCCGGTACTGCATCGAGGCCCGTGTGCGAGAACTGGAATACTTGCCGCCGGAAGACGTCTGGGAGGAAGAGGCGGACGCGGACCCAGATCAGTCGGACGAACCCCCGGATGGCTGGACCGAGCACCCCGGTCACGCCCCCGCCGCGGCGGCGTCGTAACGACCGCGCACGACTGCTTGCCGGCGCGCCCGACCTCCGCAACAATGGGACAGGCGGCCCCATCGGTCCGCCTCCCGAGGACCAGGCGTGTCGATCGTCACCCGGTTTCGCACCATCAGCATTCCGCGCCGCTTCCGTGTCGCGGCCGTAGCGGGTCTGTTGCTATTCGCTACAGCCACCTTCGCACAGCCGCCGGCTCCACCGCCGACACGCACCGGTCCGATGAACGAGTTGCCGCTCGGACCGACGTTGGTCAGTCCCGATTCCCTACGCCGGCTGGCCGATCAACTCAAGCTCCTGAAGGGAGCGAACATCGATCCGAAGCTGATTCAGGAAATCCTGAAGCTGAAAGCCCTGAACCCGAACCTTTCCAACGAGCAGTTGGCCGAACGATTTCGCGACTACGAGGCACTGAAGGATCCGAAGCAACGCGAAGCACTCGAAGAATTGGTGAGACTGTTCGGCGCCCAACCCGAAGGGATGGTGCCACCCGGTGTTGGTGGTAACATACCTGCTCAGCCGAATCAGCCGCCATCTATACCGCCGATGACGCCGCCCGGCATGAGGCCCGGACCGGGTGACATCAGCCCACCCATTCCGCTGCCTCCGATGCAGGGAGATCGTAATCCCGACCGGACCGAGGGCATGAACCGTCCGATGCCTGGCATGCGACCGAACCAGCCGATCGACATGGAAGGTGGAATGCCGGACCGGTTCACCCCGCCCCGACCGCCGGGCAATAGCGGAGTGACTGGCGAAACACTGGAGCAGCGACAGAGGCAGTTCCAGGCCGTTGCCGGCTGGTGGGAGAACAACGTCGGCCCAATGAGCGAGACTCCGGCCCTCCGGCAGCTCATGCTGGAGATGTTCACCGGTCAGTCCGGATCGGGCACGGACACTGGCTCACTCGGGGAACTGCTCGAAGGCCCGGCCGGTGAAGGCTTCGGAAAGATCGCCGACCGCTTCGGTGGCTCCCGTGTCAAGTTACCGGACCTCGGCATCGGAAAGAGCCTGGGCAGCGACTCCAGCTTTGCACCGCCGAGTACACCGTCCGGTTCGTCCTTTGGCGGGCTCGGAGGCGTCAACGGCGGGACCGGTTCGTGGCTGCCGGTGGTGGTCCTGCTCGTGGTGGCCGGCCTCGCGCTGGTCCTCTGGTGGCTGTGGCCGAAGCTCATGACGCAGGGCGAACCCGGCCCACGGCCGCTGCCGGGGTTGGGACCGTGGCCGGTGGATCCGCGACACATCGCCGACCGGGAGGCACTGGTCAAGGCGTTCGAGTATCTGTCAGTGCTGGTCTGTGGCGGCGGGGCGCGGACCTGGAACCATTTCACCATCGCCGCGGCCCTTGAGCGTGCGGCACCACATGCCGAGGCCCTGGCCGAGCCGCTCGCACGGCTGTACGAGGTCGCCCGCTACACCCCCGCCAACGAGCCGCTGCCGCCGGGGGCTATCGTCGAGGCCCGCGAGTACCTGTGCGAGCTTGCCGGGGTATCGGCCGCATGATGCCGTTCCGCTTATCCACTGTGGGGCTCGCGCTGGTCGGGTTGTTTGCCCTCCCCTCCCCCGCACAGCCGCCCACGGAGCGGCGCGAGCCTATCCCCACTCTCCGGGCCGTCGGAACCGAAGCGTTTCGCGGACTCCTGCACTACCACAAGGTTGAACCCGTCCGACCGGGTGAAATCGCCGAGCCAGACTATTCCGATCTGATCGTTGTGGTCTTTGGCAACCCGCGGGTCAGTTCCAGGAACCGAGTTGATCCGAACCCGTACACGCAGCGGGCACTCCGCAACGGCGGGGCCGTGCTGATCGCAGTTGACAGCCAACTCACGCTGACGGACTTCTTCCCCGACCAGCCGGATGCCCGCATCACTGGCGATGCGGTGACCTGTCCCGACGGGATTGGAGCGTACGACGGCTTCGCGGACTGCCCGCTCGCTGTGCCGCGCCGGCCAGGCGAGATCGTCGCCGCTACAAGTGACTCCGAGTGGGGCCTATTCCTTGGCATCACTCAGTTGGCCATGAACAAGCCGAGTACCCTCGTGATGGGGTCCAAATCCCGATTCCTCCGGTCCGAGTTGGCGGGGTTCCCGCCGAAGGCCCACGTCCGAACGGCGCTCGGGCAGTGGTCTAACCCAGCCAACCGGCTGTTCGCGGCTGCTGGCTCCGGCCGACGAGGGGAATCACCGTTCCAGTGCCTCGTCCTGTCCGACCCGAGCGTGTTCTCGAACCAGATGATGGCCCCTCCTGAGGGCAAACCGCCGAACCACAACGTGGTATTCGCGGACCGGGTGGTCCAGTGGCTTCGTGGTCCGAACGGCCGGTCGAAGTGCCTGTTCATCGAGAACGGGATACTGCAGTCCAACTTCGACGTGGTCCGATACGAATCGCTCCAGGGAATGCCGCCGATCCCCATCCCTCCGCTGCCGGACCCACTCGACCCCGAGTTGCAGCGCAAGGTCACGGACACGATCAATCGCGGGATCGCCCGCTGGCAGGACGACGACCGGCCGAACGAGATCGTGGCCGGCACCGATAATCGGTTCGGCCGGGTGGTCCGGTTCCTGTCCGCCTTCGCGGCGCTCATGCTACTCGCATTGCTAGTCCGGCGGGTTTGGAAGGGCCGCCACGAGCCGGACGTTCCGCCGATCCCGGCCGACACCGGCCGGGTGGCCGGCACTGCCCCGCCCGGGTCGCTCGCCCGCCGCCGTGAGGAGATCCTCCAGACCGGCGACTACGGTGGCGTCTTGCGCGAGTACTTGCAGCAGTTGTTCGCTTCCAGGGGACTTCCTGAAGCGACCGTCCAGCCTCACAAACTGCCCGAGGTCCGGGTCCAGGGGCGAGGAAACACGACTCTGCGAGAGGACCTTCGTATCCTGTGGGATGTGGCCTTCGGCCCGCGTCCGCGACCGGTATCCTATACCCGGTGGAAGGAGCTGGAGCCGATGATCGACGCCGTCCGGCGTGCGGCCGCGGAGGGCCGCTGGCGGTTCGCGGACACCGGAGACGCAGCATGAGTCGGCCCCTGACCGTGACCCCCGTACTCACCCCCGTCGGCGAGGACATCCGCCCCGCCCAGGAACTGGCCAAACAGGCAAGCGAACTGGCCAAGCAGGTGACCGACCAGGTCGCCACCGTGGTCGTTGGGGCCGAGGCCGTCACCGAACAACTGCTGATCGCGCTACTGGCGGCCGGGCATGTCCTGCTGGAGGGCGTCCCCGGAGTGGCCAAGACGACGATCTCGAAGGTGTTCGCCCGACTCTTAGGTTGCCACTACCAGCGGGTGCAGTTCACCCCGGACCTGCTGCCATCAGACGTGACCGGCACTTCGATCTTCGACCGCAACGCAAACGACTTCATCCTGCGCAAGGGGCCGATCTTCACGCAGGTCCTGCTGGCCGACGAGATCAATCGCGCCCCGGCCAAGACGCAGGCGGCACTCCTCGAAGCGATGCAGGAGTACCAGGTGACGGTGGACGGCCAGACGATCCCGCTGCCGCTGCCGTTCATGGTCATGGCCACCCAGAACCCGGTCGAGCAGGAGGGCGTCTATCGACTGCCGGAGGCACAGCTCGACCGGTTTCTACTGCGGGTGGAGATGGGCTACCCCGGCTTCGAGCACGAGGTCAACCTGCTGAAGTTGCACAGCCGGCCGACGGCCGAGCCGCCGCCCCTGTTCACCCCCGAGCTGATCCTGAGCCTCCAGGCCAAGTTGCCGAGCATCTTCTGCCGGGAATCACTGTTCCGGTACATTGTCGAACTGGCCGAGGCGAGCCGCAATCACCCGGACGTGGCGCTCGGGGCCAGCCCGCGGGCGGCACTGAACCTGTTGAAGTGCGCCCGGGCTCGGGCGGCGCTGCGCGGCCGGCACTTCTTCACACACGAGGACGTTCAGGCGGTCGCGTTCGGGGTGCTGGGGCACCGGGTCATCATTCGCCCGGAGGCCGAGATCGAGGGCCGCGACGTCTCCGACGTGGTCCGCGACGTCCTGGCACGGGTGAAGGTACTGGAGACGGTGTGACACCACCCGCAATCCACTGAGTACCGAGAACCCAGTACCCGGGACCAAGTGACTCGGAGGATCGGCTTGCTCACCGCCCGTGGCTGGTGGTTCCTTTCGCTGTCTGCCCTGGTTGCCCTGATCGGGACAACCTGGGCGGCGTGGTGGTCCGGCACCATCCCGATCCTTGGTCTATCACTCGTCGCCTGGTTTCTCATCGAGTGGGTAGTCTTCGCGTACCGCTTCCGCGCGTCCGCCGATCGGTTGCGTGTGGATCGGGTACTCCTTCAGGGCGGCCGGCCCGTCCCGGCGGTGTGGGCCGGGAGCGACTTCACCGTTCGAGTCACCGTCACACCTTGCGGAACGGCCCGACTGCCGTTCGTTCACCTGGCCGACCGGCCGCCGACCGACCTCGTCCCGGGACACCGGTCCAACTCCGCGGCGTTCGACCTGCGGCCGGGGGAGCCTGCTGTAATCGAGTACAGGCTGCGGGCCGACGCCCCGGGTGTGATTCGCTTCGAGGGTTTGCAGGTGCGGGTCGCGGACGTGGCCGGGCTGTTCTACCGAAGACTGTTCATCCGCCAGCCGGTCGAGTTCCTGGTCCTGCCGCCGCTGACAGACGAGGAGGGTCGTCACCGCGGCACCAAGCGGTTCAACACGCTACCGCCACCTGGCGTACACCGGCTGCGCCGGCCCGGCAGCGGCAGCGAGTTACTCGACCTGCGCGACTACCAGCCCGGCGACCCGCCGAAGATGATCGCCTGGAAGCCGTCGGCCAAGCGGGGCACACTTATCACCAAGGAGATCGAAAACGAGGTCCCGGTCCGGTCGGTACTCTTCCTCGATGCGTCCAACGGGGCGCGGGTCGGCGCGCCCGGACGGGCGCCGGTCGCCCGCTCGGCGGAGGTGGTGGCCGCGCTCACCCAGGCGGCCGGTGCCAATCGCGACCTGGTCGGGCTGACCATCTTCGACGAGACATCCACGGACGTGACCGCCCCGGCCCGAACCCGGGTCCACGTCGTTCAACTGCTCCGCAAACTGGGCGAAGCCGCCGCTCGACTCCCCGACCCTGGGCATACCGACCCGGACCTGCTCGCCCGCTATGCGCACCCGCTGGCCCAGCAACTCTACCCAGACCTGACCGCCCGGGAAGTCAACTCGCGCCCGTTCGGGCTGTACTGGCGACCGATCGCCGACAGCCGGTGGCTCTGGGTGGTCCTTGTCCTCCTGTGCCTGCCAGTAGTCCTGGTCCGGCCAGAGGCGATCGAGTTCGTGGCCCGGACCGTGTCCACGTTCAGCGGGTCCGGCTGGGACTGGCTTGGCAAGTTCGCACTGGTCGTGGCGATCATCCTGTTCTTCCCTGCGTTGGCCGGCCTGATCTGGCTCGTCCACGGCGTCCGCGGCTTACTGCCGCCTCGAAGCACACGAACCACCCGTCGCAAGCAACTCGCAACGCTTTACGCTGCCCTCGACGGAAGCACTCCTGCCACAATCGAGCGGCACCTCCACGACGATGACTCGTTCGCCTCTCGGACGACCCGGTTTCTGCTCGACCACCGCGTCCGTCTGCCGCTGGTGTTACATGACCAGGCCGGGCGTTACCGGTTTCGCAGCGAGCGGAAGGTCGACGTCCTGGCCGCCGCGCTCATCCGAGCTGTCAGCCGGGCACGCGATAACGAACTGTACGTCATCCTGGCGGACCTGACCGAGGTGGCGGGCGACCTGCGACCGCTGGTCCAGGCCGCACAGGTCGCCCGCGCCCGGCACCATCATGTCCTCGTGATCGTCCCCTGGCCCGCCGACGTACCGCCACCGCCGGATCGACAGACCAGGGACACATCGAATCCGGACCGCGGCCGGGACGATGCACCGAAGCCGCTGAAACTCGGTGGGCTCGTCCGGTCGGTGCTCGTGTCCCGGTATCACCGCGGCTTCGCGGATGTGCGGTCCGCACTGGCGAAGGCGGGAGCGACGGTCGTCCGGGTCGATGACGGCGACCCCGTCCGGCTGGTGATGGACCGGCTCGATCGGTTACGCGGAACGAGGACGCGGCGATGAGTACCGCCGACACAGCGCGGCCCACGGTATGGTTCGCCTGGTTGCGCGACCCCGTCGCCCGGAACTACCTGTTCGTCGGGCTGGCGTCGTTGTTGATCGCTGCCGCGGCGCTGGTCTTCCGCCACGGGAACCTCCTCGCGGCACTGCCGGTCGCCCTCGCGGTGTTGGGCCTGCTGCTCCGCTCACCTGTGATGCCGGGTTTATTCCTCTTAGTCCTCAACCTGGCCGTCCTGCCTTTGACGGCCTGGCTGAGCGTGACAGCGTTCTCCGACGTGCCCGGCAGCCACCTCCGGGTCATGGACCTCGTGTTGGTCGCGGCAACACTCACGTACTTCGCCTGCCAGTTTCGATTGCTGAGCCTGACCCTCCAGGGAATGCCGTCAGACGTCCCCGCTGGCCTACCGGGCGGCAAAGGAGACAGAGCGCCGAAACGACCCGGATCGACTGCCCCACCCGATGAAACGGGTCGGATGTTCGCGACGGTCGCCGTGTGTGTCCTCATCGGACAGGTGGTGTGGCTGATCGTCTCGGAACTGCGACTCGACTTCCGCGAAACGCCACCACTCCTGCTCGCCCGTCCGGCGGCGTCATACGGCGGTTACCGGTCGGACGAATCGATGAACCGGTTCCTCATGCTGGCCGGGCTGACGGCGGTCGTCACACTGCCGACCGCACTGGCGTTCTGGTACTGGCGTCTCAGCCGGCTCAACCCGGGTGAGGCGAGGCTCATCCTGCTCGACACCCAGTGGCGGGAATCGCGGCGGGAGCTGAACCGACAGGAGAAGTGGCGGGCCTGGGGGCTGGTCCGCCGTCGGCCCCAGGCGGCAAGAC
>DATLIF010000323.1:0-7687 GCA_035539575.1 Fimbriiglobus sp.
GCCCCACAGCCAGTGGTCGGACCCGGTGAACCCGCGCGGCACCGTGCCGTCGGGTCGGAGCGCGGACGGGCGGAGGAACTGGAAGCGGGCGGTCGCCGAAGCCGCGCCGGGGTCGGGGCCGTTGTCGCGGTACGCGGCGAGGACGCGCGGGTCGGGCCGCGCCCCCGGGAGCAGGCCGCGGCCGGGGTCGCCGGTCACGGCGTCGGCCAGCAGAATGTGGAACTGGGCGACGTCGGCCACTCCGCGGACCAGTACCCGGAACCCGGCCCGCGCGGCGGGGTGGATGACCCGCACCACCTCGTCGTCGGGCACGGCCAGCGCCTCGGCGATCTGCCGGGCCTTCGGGTGGTCGGCGGCCAGGCCCGCGGCGGCCTCGGTCAGCCCGGGCACCGCGCGGGCGGCGTGTCGGGCATCGGCTCCGGTCGCCAGCACGGTCAGCGCGTCGTCGGCCAGCTCCGCCAATTCGACGCAGGCCCGAGCAGCGGCCGGGTCGCGGCGGCTGACGGCGGCGATGACCGGCGTCGGGACCCGGTCGCGGGCCGGGCGGGTCGCTTCCCACTCCACTTGCAGGTCGGGCTCGAAGAAGAACAGGTCCGGGACGCCCCACCGCCGGCGGCCGGCGCGGCGGCACTGGTCGCGGAACCGGGCGGCGTCGCGCAGTGCGTCGCGCAGGCGGTTGAACAGGGGCAGGGCGGCGAAGGCCACGTCGGGGGCGGACGGTGGCGCGGCGGGAAGCGTGTGGGTCATGGTGGCGTCCTCCGTGACGACCCGGAATTAACCCACATCCGGCCGGCGAGTTCAAGCCGAAGTGGGACGGGGTCAAGCGGACTCGGCGGGCAACAGTCGGAACCAACTGGCAAAGACCAGAAGACGGTCGTCGTTGACCGCGATCCGGAGTTGGATCGACCGGAATGAGCCGACCTGGACCCGGCCGAGCGGGGGCAGGTCAACCACCGCCTCCGCCACGGTCTCGGGGACCCAGGTGAGAGCCCGCATGAGGACCTCGGCATCGGCCGTCACCTCCTCCCACCTCCCGGCGCGGGCGGCTGCGCGAAACAACTCCCGGAGGTGGTCTCGCGCCAGCCCAGAGAGAACCACTTGGTACGGCCGCGGCCCCTCCGTAGTCATGTCCGGAGTTCCCGCTCGACTTCGTTGATAAGGTCGAGGATCGATGGTCCAGGCGTGCCGTCCGCCGCCCGTAACATTTCTTCAACTTCCTCTTGGGTGGGCGGGGCGAATGGCTCGAACGCCTCAGCCAACGCCAGGAAGATCGGGCGTAGCGCTTCCCGTTGAGTCGTTAGGGCAGCGACGACGGGTTGCAATTCAGCGACCCGACGGGAGAGTTGTTCGACGGTAGAACCCGACGGGACCGGCGGGAGCCCGGCCGAACGCTCCTCGCGGAGCCTGATGGCCTCCTCGATGGCCTCGGCCTGCGACCGTCTCGGCGACTCCGCCGTAATCAGCCGAACCTGTTCGTCGGTCAGCGGCCCGGGTGATCCGACCGTCTGGAGGAGGCCCCGGCAGGAGTGACGCAGGTGGTCGCACTTGGCCGAGAGCCAACGAGCCTCTCGCTCCAACTCGACGACCCGGACCCACAGTCCCGCAAGCGTGCTGTTCCGGTCCGGGCCGTTATCCTCGTTCGAAGGCGACCCGGCGCCGTCTGGCGTGTCGGGGTGGATCGGTTCTTCGGACATGGCCTGTCCTCCGTGGGGTCACCCGTCCAATTCTACCACGGCCTCGCTTCACTCGATCCAAACGTCGGACAGTACATGTTCAATCCGCGGCTCCCCGAACAGGCGAACCATTTCGGCCCGGAGTCGGTCATGGTCGGCCTTGGTCGGCACCGGTCCGTCCAAGCAGAATCCGAGGACCGGGAAGTTGACCGGCAGGAGCCGTCGGAAGGCCGGGTCGGTGGCTAGCACCGGAGAGGCCAGCTGTCGCTCCTCCTCGAACCGCCGTTCGAACTCGTGATGCACTCCGTACCATTTGCCTGCCCCCCAGCCTGCATAGAAGGCGGCACACACGGCGAACAGAGCACCGAAAACGATGAGGGCTAACCTCATACCATGCTTCCGCTCCAGTTCTTCGACCCGTTGAGCCAGAGCCTCCGGTGACGCGCCGCTGATGGGAGTCGCTGAGTCGTGCATGGCCGGCCCCGGAGCGGGTGAGCTATCCGTTCAATTCGACCGCCTCCTCCCAGTGCTCGTAGAGTTGCGGCAGCTTCGCCTTCGCTGCCTCCAGGTCGGCCATCGTCTGCTTCAGCCGCGGCGGATCCTTGTACAGGTCCACGTCCTGAAGCGCCGTCTCCAGTTGCGTGATCGTCGCCTCGGTCGTCGCGATGTCCGCCTCCAGGTCCGGCACCTTGCGGTACGGGAACTTCCGCTTGCGCTTCACCTTCGCGGGGGGAGCGTTCGCGCTCGGCTTCGCCTCGCGGCTAACCGGCTGGCCGTCTGACTTCTCCTTCGCAGCCTGTTCGCGGGACCGGCGCAGCAACTCATACGTGTCGTAGTTGCCGTAGACCACCTCGGCGCGGCCGTCGTGGAAGACGATCAGGATGTCCGCCACCCGGTTCAGGAAGTACCGGTCGTGGCTGACCACAATGGCCGACCCGTCGAACGACTTCAGCGCCTCTTCGAGGGAGTCGCACGCCCAGATGTCGAGGTGGTTGGTCGGCTCGTCCAGCACCAGCACGTTCGCCCCGGCCACGGTCAGCTTGGCCAGCGCCGCCCGGCTCCGCTCGCCGCCGGAGAGTTCGCGGACCGGCTGCTCGACCGTCTCGCCGTGCAGGCCGAACGAGCCGAGCAGGTTGCGCATCTTCTGCTCGGTCAGGGACGGGTCCGGCTCCGGCCACACCGCCCGCAAGAGCGGCTCGTGTTCCGGCAACAGCTTCAGGTGCTGGTCCAGGTAGCCGGGGAAAACGAGGTGGCCGCGCTGGACCTCGCCGGCGGTCGGCTCCTCGTCGCCCAGCAGGATGCGGAGCAGCGTCGTCTTGCCGCAGCCGTTCGGGCCCATGATCCCAAGCCGCTGGCCGCGCTTCACGTCGAAGCTGAGATTCTCGAACAGCACCTTGTCGCCGTAGCGCTTGGACAGGTCCTCGGCGTGGAACACCACGTCGCCGGACCGGCGGACCTCGTCGAACCGGATGCTCGGCCCCTCGACCCGCGTCGGCCGGCGGACCTCCTCCAGCCGCTCGATGGCCTTCATGCGCGACTGCGCCTGCCGGGCGAGCTGGCCGTAGTTGTTGCGGCGGATGTACTCTTCCTGCTTCTCGACGTATTCGCGCTGCGCCTCCCACTCCTTGTACTGCCGCTCGAAGCGCTCCTCGCGGAGGCGGACGTACTGCTTGTAGTTGCCGGGATAGCCGGTGATCCGGCGGTCGTGCAGTTCGAGGATCTTCGTGGACACCCGGTCGAGGAAGTACCGGTCGTGGCTGACGACGAGCATCCCCTGCGGCTGGCGGACGAGGTAGTCCTCCAGCCAGCGGGTGGTGTCGATGTCCAGGTGGTTGCTCGGCTCGTCCAGCAGCATGACGTCCGGTGCAGACAGGAGCATCTGGGCGAGCAACAACCGCCGTTGCTGGCCGCCGGAGAACGTGTTGATCTCGCGATCATAATCCGCCTCGCGGAAGCCGAGGCCTGAGAGGACCTCGCCGACCTTGTGGTCGAGCTGGTAGGCGTCCTGCGAATGAAGCTGCTCGCTGAGCCGGTCGAACCGGGCGGAGAGTTGCTTGCGCTCGGCCTCGTCGGTCGTGTGCGCCAGTTGGTCCGCAACGCGGACCATCTCGTCGTGCGCGGCGAGCAACTCGTCGAAGGCGGACTTCGCCTCCTGGAAGAGCGTGCGGCCCGGCGGGAACTCGGCGACCTGGCGCAGCAGGCCAAGGCGGGCGCCGGCGTGCAGCTTGACGGACCCGGCCTCCGGCTCGTCGATCCCGGCGAGGACTTTGAGCAGCGTGGTCTTGCCGGCGCCGTTGGGGCCGACGAACCCGGCGCGTTCGCCGGCGTGCAGTTCAAACGTGACGTGCTCGAACAGCGGGGTGGCGTCGTACCCGCGGGCGAGGTCGGAGCAGGAGAGCAGAAGCATGTCGAATTCGGAATGCGGAGTTCGGAATGCGGAACAAAGACATAACCTATCGCTGTCAGTTGCGGTGCCGATGTCCCATTATTATTCCGCATCCCAAACTCCGCATTCCGAATTCGAACTCACGCCTTCTTCCCCTCGGCCTCGGCCAGGAACCGTTCGATCAGCCCGCGGTCCTTCACCTGCCGGGCCGCCCGCTTGAAGAGCTTCACCGCCTCGGCCTTCTCGCCCAGGAACCACAGGTGGTAGCCGAGCAGGAACCCCAGCGTCGGGTCGGCCGGGTTCGCGGCAGCCGCGGCCTTCAACTCCTTCAGGTGCTCGTCTAATACGGCGGCGTTCGGGCCGTAAAGCTCCGTGAGCCGGAACGTCGTCGCCGGCCAGTCCGGGGCGTGGCGCATGCCGTCGCGGATCGCGGCCACCGCCTCCGCGTACTCGCCGCGGGCAGTCCGCGCCTGCGCCAGCAGGAAGTACGCCAGCGGCTCCTCCGGGCCGGCGGCGATCGCGTCGGCCAGGCGCTCCGTGGCTCGACCGTACTCGCCTGATGCGAACGCATGCTTCGCCTGGGACACCTCGAACGCCGCGCGCTGCTTTGGCTCCTTCGGCACCGCGGCCGGCTCGGGCGCGACCCCCGGCCGGGCGAACCCGGGCGCCGGGCCGCCGGGGTGGACCACCAGCAGGTCGCCGCGCTGCACCGCGTCGGCCACCCGGCGGCGGGCGAGCGGGTCCGGGATCGGGTCGAACGTCCCTGGCTGCGGCCGGTCGTCCGGCCCGAACAGCCCGTATCGCAAGGCCGGCGCTGTGGCACCGACCACCACGACCGGCGGCGGAACGACGACCACCGGCGGAACGACGACCACCGGCGGCGCCACCCAGTACCCGACCGGCGCCACCACGCTCACCGGCCCGCCGTAATACCCCCACGGGGCGAACGCCGGCGGTCCCCAGACCGGCCCGGCCACCACCCCGCCTCCGATGACCCCCTGCACGGCGACCCGCTTGCCGCCGAACGCGAACACAACTTGCCCCCGGGCCGGCCCCGCGTCCGCCAGGAGCACCAGTCCGCCGAGAACCGCCAGCGTCCGTCGCATGACCGTCCTCCCTTCGCCGCAATGCGGCCCCTCCGTTGTACCCGCTTGCCGCGCACACCGGAATAACGAGGTGCGCCGGTCGCTGTTGGGGTCAGTCCGCCAGACCGCCACTTCCAGGGGGTGCCGGTCTGGCGGCCTGACCCCTCGTCCGTCGTATCAGAATGCCAGAATGCCACTCTGCAAGGGTGTCGATGTGGCATTTTGATCCCCGCCCTTCAATGCCCCGCCTCAATCGGGGGTCAGGGCGCCAGGGCGCCAGGGCGCCACTTTCCGGGGGTGCCGGTTTGGCGGCCTGGGTGGTCATCTTTTGACCACACGAACCGCCGGCCGGATCGTGAACTATACTTATATTCACTATTCTTGAGCGGGGTCAAAACTTCCCGTTCCGGCTTTCCGATCGCGGCGGTGGTTGAATCGCAGGTTCCGGTCTGGCACACTAAATACCTCACCCGTCGAGAGTCGCCCCGATGCCGCTCGTCACCTGCCCGGACTGCCTGGCCAAGTTCGAGTCGTCCGGCGCCCGTGGGGCGTCGTGCCCGACGTGCGGCTACCGGCTCGGCTCGTCCCGCCCGGCGGACGCCACCGTCCGCTCCCGGCGGCCGCCCCGCCGCGAGGAACCGGACGACTTCGATGACCGCCGCCCGGTCCGGCGGCCGCGGCGGGAGACGTCCAGCGCCGCCGCCAGCCTCATCCCGCTGCTGATCCTGGGTGGGGTGCTGTTCGTGGTGCTGTTCGTGGGCGGGGTCGGCTTCCTCGTCTACCGGGCGGTGGAGCGTGCCCCGAGCCGGGCCGCGGACGTGGCCGAGGTCCGGCCGGTGGTCGCCGGTCCGATGGGCTTCGCCCCGGCCGCTCCGCAAGACGACGGCCTGCCCGGTGTCACTCCGACCGACCTGGCGCCAGGCGGCCCACCCGCAGCCGCGCCGCCGCCAATCTTCCCGCAGCCCGGCGGCCCCCAGATGCCGGGGATGGCTCCGCCGCCGGGAATACCGGTCGGCCCGCCGCCGGGGATGCCGGTGGGGCCGCCACCGGGGTTCGGCCCGATGCCCGGCGCGCCGCGGGTGCCGGGTCGGCCCGGGATGCCGCAGCCGCCGGCCATGCCTCAGCCGCCGGGGATGCCGCAACTGCCCGGCCAGGCCGCGACCGTCACCCTGTCGAACCTCCGCCGCGGGTCCGGCGCCGGGGCCGGGCTGGAGATCGATTACGAGTACACGGCCGGCAGCCGGCACCCGATCTTCGACCGGCTGATTGTCCGCACCGAGGAGGGGACCGGCGAGGTGCGCCTGATCGGCCCGTCACAGAAGAAGGGCACAGTCCGCATCCGGGCGCTCGGCCCCATCGGCAACCTTCGGGGCAAGGTCGAGGTCTGGATGGAGCGACGGTCCGCCGCCACCCTCCCCGGCGCCAGCGGTCAGGTGATTTCCAACACCGTCAGTCTGGACTGAGCCAGCCGGCCGTTCGCCCGTAAGCCTCCTACCCCTCTGCGGTATTTCCCGGTACGACGAGGTTTGCCCGCCGCGCACTCCCCTCCGTAGAATGGGGAGGCTTCACGGTTCCTTCACCCTCGACGCAAAGGCGGCCGGCATGGGCCCACTCCGCTGGCTCACCGCCATCCCGGTGTACAACGAGGCGAAGCACGTCCGCTCGGTGCTCGCCGAGGTCCGCAAATATTCGCCGCACATCCTCGTCGTGGACGACGGGTCCACCGACGACACCGCGAGGTTGCTCGACGCCGAGCCGGGGCTCTTGCGGGTGGCGCACCCGGCCAACCGCGGCTACGGGTCGGCGATCGCCAGCGCGTTCCGGTTCGCCATCGAGAACCGGTACGAGGTGCTGGTCACGATGGACTGCGACGGCCAGCACGAGCCGTCCCGCGTGCCGGTGCTGCTGGAGGCGCTGCACGACGCGGACATTGTGTCGGGCAGCCGCTACCTGCGCGACTTCCGCCAGGACACCCCGGCCCCGACCGACCGGCAGTCCATCAACGCGACGGTTACCGAGGAGATCAACGCGCGCTACGGGCTGAACCTGACGGACGCGTTCTGCGGGTTCAAGGTGTACCGCGTGGACGCGCTCTGCCGATTGCGGATCACGGAGGAGGGGTGGGGGATGCCGCTGCAACTCTGGGTGCAGGCGGCGCGGCTGGGGCTGCGGGTGAAGGAGGTCGGGGTGCCGCGGGTGTATCTCGACCCGAGCCGGGCGTTCGGCGGGATGCTCAACGACCCCGAGCAGCGGCTGGCGTATTACCGCGGCGTGCTGGCGAAGGCCGAGGCCGACCCGCTGCCGGCCGTGACGGCAGATTGTCAGTGGACGCTGTGCCCGGAGATCGGTTGATGTCCCGCCGGGTCCGGGCTCCCGTGGAGAACGGGGCGGTGCTGGCCGACCCGCCGGCCGACGCGCTGCCGGGGCTGGTGCAGCGGAACCGCGAACGGCTCGACCGGGCGGACGTGGTGGTCGGGGGGCTGCCGCTCGCGGAGTTGCGGGCGCTGGCGCGGCGCGAGGTCGTTGCAAGCCCACCCGTGGCC
>DATLIF010000324.1:0-10462 GCA_035539575.1 Fimbriiglobus sp.
CGCTCCGGGCTGCGGACGACGCGACTCCCGAATCATGCGAACCCGTCGAGCCGCCGACTGGCCTGGACAACCCGATTTCGGAGATGCGAACGTGACTCCGACCCGAACAAGTGGTCAACTTTTGACCACCCAGAGCGCCACAATGGCACACCTAATAAGGTGGCGCTCTGGCGCCCTGGGGTCAAACGGGATTCTTCGCCGCGACCTTGGCCATCCCGCGGGCGCGGGCGACGGCCCGGTTGCGGTTGGTCCGCGTCACCTCGTCGGTCGCGGCCAGCCCGTCGGCCTCGGCGCGGGCGGCCTCGGCCTTCTCGGCCGTCACGTCCTTCGCCGGGATCGCCTTCTGCGTCAGCACGTTGACCACGTTGCCGCGGACCTGCGCGAAGCCGCCGTCCACGAAGAAGCGGGCCACCGCGTTACCCGTCTTCAGCCGCAGCTCGCCCGGCCCGAGTTGGCCGACGAACGGCGCCCGGCCGGCCAGCACACCCAGTTCGCCGTCGAACAGCGGCAGGATCACCATGTCGCAGACGGCGTCCAGCACCGCCCGCTCGGGGGTGACAATCGTGCAGCGCACCTTGCCGTGTTCGATCTCGTCCAACTCGGTGACCTCGCTGGCGAGGAGGAGTCGGTACGCCGCCTCGCCCAGGGTCGGTTCGGGACCCGGTGTGGTCATCGGAAGTCCGTAGTGAAAAGTTCAAAGTTCAAAGTTCAAAGTTCAAAACTGAGAGCACTGCCCGATCCAATTTTGAACTTTGAACTTTTCATTTTTAACTACTTCCCCGCCATCTTCTTGGCGGCCTCCTCGGCCTCCTCGATGGAGCCGACGTACATGAACGCCCCCTCGGGCAGGTGGTCCCACTTGCCCTCGCAGATCTCCTGGAAACTGCGGATGGTGTCGGCCAGCTTGGTGAAGTTCCCGGACTTCCCGGTGAACGGCTCGGCGACGTAGAACGGCTGCGACAGGAACCGCTCGATCCGCCGCGCCCGGTTCACCACCTGTTTGTCCTCCTCGGAGAGTTCGTCCACGCCGAGGATGGCGATGATGTCCTGGAGTTCGCGATACCGCTGGAGGATGCGCTTCACCCGGTCGGCGACGGCGAAGTGCTCCTCGCCGACGTACTGCGGGTCGAGCAGCCGGCTGTTGGAGTTGAGTGGATCGATGGCCGGATAGATGCCCTTCTCGGAGATCGACCGCTCCAGGTAGATGAACGCGTCCAGGTGCTGGAACGTGTTCGCCGGGGCCGGGTCGGTCGGGTCGTCGGCCGGGACGTACACGGCTTGCACGGAGGTAATAGCGCCCTTGGCCGTGGAGGTAATCCGCTCCTGCAGCTCGCCCATCTCGGTCGCCAGCGTCGGCTGGTAACCCACGGCGCTCGGCATCCGACCCAGCAGCGCGGACACTTCCGAACCGGCCTGCGAGAAGCGGAAGATGTTGTCCACGAACAGCAGCGTCTCGGTCCCGGTGGTGTCGCGGAACCACTCGGCCATGGTCAGCGCGGAGAGCGCGACCCGCAGCCGGGCACCCGGCGGCTCGTTCATCTGGCCGAAGACCATCGCGCAGCTCTCGATGACGCTCGGCGCGTCGGCGTCGGCGCTGGTCTTGGTCTCCTGCATTTCCAGCCAGAGGTCGTTCCCCTCGCGGGTCCGCTCGCCGACCCCGGCGAACACCGAGTAGCCCTTATAGATCTTCGCGATCCGGTTGATGAGTTCGGTCAGAATGACCGTCTTGCCCAGACCGGCCCCGCCGAACAGGCCCGCCTTGCCACCACGCACCAGCGGGGTCAGCAGGTCGATGACCTTGATGCCGGTGACCAGCACCTCGGACTTCGGGGACAACTCGGCGAACTTCGGCGGCTCCTGGTGGATGGCCCGCCGCTCCTTGGTGCCGACTGGGCCGCGGGCGTCGATCGGCTCACCGAGCAGGTTGAACACCCGCCCCAGCGTCTCCAGCCCGACCGGCACGGACACCGGCGCCCCGGTATCGACCGCCTTCATGCCGCGGACGAGGCCGTCGGTGCTGCCCAGGGCGACGCAGCGGACGCGGTTGCCGCCGAGGTGCTGCTGGACCTCGCCGGTCAGCTCGATCTTGAGCCCGCCCGGGGCGGTCTCCGTGATCTTCACCGCGTTGTAGATGTCCGGCAGGTGCCCCTCCTCGTACTCGACGTCGAACGTCGAGCCGATGATCTGGACGATGCTGCCGGCCTTCTGCGCGGTCTTGGTGGAAACCATCGGATGCTCCGTATGTCGTCAGCCCTGTTTCGGGATCAAAAAGCTCAGGTGGTGGGCGCAGTGGATCAGGTGCCCCTTCAGCCAGTTGTCCTTACTATTGCCACCGAACAGCGGCGACGGGTGCAGCGGCCCCGCGTACTCCCGCCAGCGGCGGATCGTCTCGCGCAGGTCCGCGACCGCCGCCGCGTCGTCGCCGCCGGGCTGCACCACCGACTGCGGGATGGTCGGCATCCCGTCCTTCATCCTGCCGCCGGCGAGCATCTTCTTTGCCATCCCCGGCCCGACCGTGTTCCGCACCGCCCAGAACACCGGCCGCAGCAGCAATGGCGCCGGCGGGAACCCGTCCACCTGGTAGCGGAGCCAGTTCGCCAGGTGCCCGCAGCACTGGGCCAGAGACCAGTTGCCCGCCTTGTCGTACCCGACCGCAAGCAACTGCTCGGCGTCCCGGACCACGTCGTCTAGGGAGTCAAACTTCAACTCGCGGCGCGTGGCCATTTATTTCAGCGCCTCGGAGCCGGCGATCAACTCGCTGATCTCCTTCGTGATGTTCGCCTGCCGGGTGCGGTTGTAGAGCCGGGTCACGCTCTTGATGAGGTCGCCGGCGTTCTCGGTGGCCGCCTTCATCGCCACGCGGCGGGCGATCTGCTCGCTGACCGCGGCATCGAGGAAGCACTTGAACAGCCGCACCTTGAACGCCACCGGCACCAACTCGCCCAGGATGTCCGCCGCCGACGGGTAGAACTCGTACTCGACCTTCGGCCCGACCGCGGCGGGTTGCTCCTCGGTCCCCGGCTTCGGCTTCCGCGTCGCCTCGACCGACACCGACGACAGAGGCAGGAGCGTCTCGGCCACCGGTGCCTGCCGCGCGGCGGACAGGAACTTCTGGTAGACGATGATCAACTGGTCGATCTGACCCGAGACGTACAGGTCGATGTACCGGCTCGCCAGCTCGCCCACCTCGGCGAAGGTCGGCTTGTCCTCGAACTGGGTGTACTCCTTCGCGCGGGGGATGCCCTGGAACTTGAAGTACGCCATGCCGCGCTTGCCGGAGACCTCCATGTCGAACGGGGTGCCGTCGGCCCGCAACTGGCGGACCCTGGCCATCGCCTCGCGGATGATGCCGCCGTTGTAGCCGCCGCACAGCCCGCGGTTGGACGTGACCACCAGCACCAGCGCCTTCTTCACCTGCGGCCGGACGGTGAGGAGCGGGTGGCTCACGTCCCCAGCGTTCTTCGACAGGTCGGCGGCCAGCTCGGCGATCTTGCGGGTGAAGGCGTCCGCCTCGGTCGCCCGGTCGAGCGCCTTCTTGAACCGCGCCGTGGCGATCAACTCCATCGTCTTGGTGATCTTCCGGATGTTCCGGATCGCCTTGCGACGACGGACCAGCGTGCGGAGGTTAGCCATGTGTTCTTCCGGCGAACGGCCGGCGTCAGCCGGCTGGTATCTCGGGGGGTCCGACCAGGGGGCTAACGCCCCCCGTTCGCCCTTACGCCTTGAACTGCTTGTTGAACTCCGCGATCGAGTTGTTCAACTGCTTCTCGACCTCGGGGGTGATCTTCTTCTCTTTGGCCAGCAGGTCGCGAACTTCGGGGTGCTGCTCCTTCATGAACTGCAGGAACTGCTGCTCCCACTGCCGCGCCTTCTGCTTGGGGACGTTGTCCAGCCCGCCGCTGTTGCCGGCGTAGATCGCCATGATCTGATCGACCACGTTGAGCGGCTGGTACTGCCCCTGCTTGAGCAACTCCACCATGCGGTAGCCGCGGTCGAGCTGCCGCTGGGTCGCCGGGTCGAGTTCGGTGCCGAGCTGGGCGAACGCCTCCAGCTCGCGGAACTGGGCCAGCGCCAGCTTCAACCCGCCGGCCACCATCTTGTGCTTCATCGCGGCGATCTGGGCGTTGCCGCCCACCCGGCTCACCGAGATGCCGACGTCCACGGCCGGCAGCACGCCGGCGTTCTTGAGGTCCGGCTGGAGGTAGATCTGGCCGTCGGTGATCGAGATCACGTTGGTCGGGATGTACGCCGACACCTCCCCCTCGAGCGTCTCGATGATCGGCAACGCCGTCAGCGACCCGCCGGAGTTCCACACGCGCGTGACCTTGGTGCCGGGGAAGTTCGCGTGGTCCTTCTCGGCCTGCTCCTTGCCGTAGTAGACCATCCCAGCCTCGCCGGAGCCCCGCTTCTTCTTCGGGTCGGCCTTCGAGTTGATGCCCCAGTCGTCGGTGACCTTCTTGTCGTCCGCGTCGGACGGCACGATCACGTACCGGTCGGCCAGCCGCGCCGACCGCTCCAGGAGCCGCGAGTGGAGATAGAACACGTCGCCGGGGTACGCCTCGCGGCCCGGCGGCCGACGCACGAGCAGCGACAGTTGGCGGTACGCGGCGGCCTGCTTGGACAGGTCGTCGTAGACGCAGAGGGTGTCGCGGCCCTCCTCGTACATGAAGTACTCGGCCATCGCCGCCCCGGAGTACGGGGCGATGTACTGGAGCGGCGCCGGGTCGGACGACGAGGACACGACCACGATCGTGTAATCCATCGCCCCCATCTCGCGGAGCTTCTCGACCACGCCAGCGATCTTCGACTCCATCTGCCCGCACGCGACGTACACGCAGATGACGTTCTCTTCCTTCTGGTTGATGATCGTGTCCAGCGCGATCTGCGTCTTGCCGGTCTTGCGGTCGCCGATGATGAGTTCGCGCTGGCCGCGGCCGATCGGCGTCATGGCGTCGATGGCCTTCAGGCCCGTTTGCAGCGGCACCTTGACCGGCTGCCGCTCGACGATGCCGGGAGCCGTGGACTCGACGAGCCGCGTCTTGTTGGTGACGATCGGCCCCTTGCCGTCCATCGGGTTGCCCAGCGGGTCCACAACGCGGCCGATCATCGCCGGGCCGACCGGCACCGACAGAAGCTGCCCCGTGGTGCGGACCTGCATCCCCTCGGTGACCTTCAGGTAGTCGCCCAGGATGATGACCGACACCGAGTTCTCTTCGAGGTTGAACGCCAGACCCTTGACGTCGGCCTCGGGGAAGTCGAGCAACTCGCCGGCCATGACGCCGGAGAGGCCGTAGACCCGGGCGATACCGTCGCCGACCTCGAGCACCTGGCCGGTCTCGCGGACGTCGATCTGCTTGCCGAAGTCCTTGATCTGCCGCTCGAGGACCGAGGCGATCTCGCCGGCGGACTGCTTAAGCGCTGCCATAGGAGCCACTCGCCATCAGGTGGGTGCGGAGGGAGTCCAGGCGGGTGCGGACGGACGAGTCGTACACCCGATCGCCGACCTGCACGACCAGCCCGCCCAGCAGGTCCGGATCGGTGCGGGCGTCCAGGACCGGCTCGGCGTCGAGCCGGCCGGCCAGGGTGGTCTTGAGCTTGGTCAACTGGTCGTCGGAGAGCGCCACGGCGCTGGTGACCGTCACCCGGACCCGGCCAGCCGCCTCGTCGCTGAGCTTTCGGTACGCCGCCGCGATCGCCCGCAACAGGCCGAGCCGGTTGTTCTGGTTCAGCACGCCGAGGAAGTTCCGCAGCACGTCCGAGGTCCCGGCGAACGCGGCCTGGAGGACCGCGGCCTTGGTCTTGCGGTTGACCGCGCCGCTGGCGAGGAACCGCTCGGCGTTCGGCCGCTCGGCCAGCACGTCCTCGACGAGCGCGTCGATGTCGTCGCCGACCGCGTCGGCCTGCGGGCCAGCCGCGGCCATCAGCGCCTCGGCGTACACCCGGGCCAGTCGTGCCGAGGCGCCGGTCGCCTCCAGCACGCTCTCGTGTCGCTTGCCGTCTTGGGTGGCCATGCGATACCGGTCCTCTCCCAGTGCCCTGCTGCGGCCGTCACCGGGCTTATCGCGCCCCGGCCTTCAACTCGGCCAGGGACTCCTCGACCAGCCGGTTCTGGTCGTCGATGGTCAACTTCCGGCGAATCGCCTTCTCGGACATCAGCGCGGCCAGTTGCACCGCGTGGTGGTTGAGTTCCTGCTTGGCCGCATCCGTGGCCGTCTCGATCTCGCGCCGGGCCCGGTCGCGCTCGGCGGCGGCCTCCTTCTGGCCGGCCTCGCGTTCCTTGGCCCGCAGCACCTCGCCGTCCCGGCGGGCCTCGTCCAACATCGCCCGGATCTGGCCGTGGGCGTTGTCGAACTCAACCTTGAGCTTGGACCGGATCTCCTCGGCCTCCTGCCGGACCCGGATCGCCTCGTCCCGGGCGGAGGTGATGGCCGCCTCACGCCGGTCCAGCCCCTCACTGATCTTCGGCCACGCGAACCAGTAAAGGACCGCGCACAAGAGGCCGAAGACAATCAGGGTAAAGATGCCCAGGTCGTAGCGCTGGAGATCGAGGAAGCTCAGGCCCCCCGTCTTTTGCTCGTGGCCGGCGTCGGCCGCGAGCGCCGGGTCCGCGGCCGCGACCACGAGCGCCAGGAGGGCGAGCCCGAACACGACCGCCGGGCGGGCGGACAACCGCAGCCGCATGGCAAACTCCGCAACAGGGTGAGACGGTCGGCCCGCATTCAGTTAGACGAAGATCGTCACGAGGCACAGCACCAGGCTGATGATGCCCGCCCCTTCAACCAGGCCGGCGATGATGAACATCGCACCCTGGATGGCCCCGGCCTGTTCCGGCTGCCGGGCGATGCCGCTCAGCGCGGCGAAGCCGATCAGCCCCAGCCCGATGCCGATGCCGAGGACGCTCAGGCCCATGCCGATGGCGGCGGTGGTGTTGTCCACCACCTTGGTGGTCCCGCCGGCCGTCGGGGCCGGAGCCGCGCCCTGGGCGAAGGCGTCCGAGGTGGTGCCCAACACCAGGGCCAGGGCGACGGCCATCGCGAGCAGCTTACGCATGGTCAGGTTCCTTTACGGTGCGGGGTCTACAAGTATCGGTTACGGGTCAATGGGGGCGTCGCCCCCCTGGTTCGTTATTTAGTGCGGCGGGTGCTTCGCCAGCCCGATGAAGATCGCGGTCAGGAACGTGAAGATGAACGCCTGAAGGCCCGCGATGAACAACTCCAGCAGGCTCAACCCCAGGACCAGCACGACGCTGAACAGCGACACCGGCCAGTACATCCAGTCCTGCCCCTCGGCGATCGCGATCTGGTAGGCCGGGTCGGCCACCAGCTTGATGAAGAACAGGATGATGAACAGGGCCATGTGCCCAGCGAGGATGTTGGCGAACAACCGCACCGCCAGGATGATCGCCCGGATGAACGCGGTCAGGTACTCCAGGGCCGCCATCCCGATCATCAGCGGATACTTGATGAACGGGCTTTCCGTCTCGATGTGCGGGACGAACGTCTTCAGGTACGCGCCCAGCCCGTTCTCCGCGATCCCGGACGTGTGGATGATCACGAACGAGACCATCGCCAGCGCCCCCGTCACGTAAATGTGAGCCGTCGGCGAGCCGAGGAACGGCACCATGCCGAACAGGTTCAACAGGAAGATGAACAGGAACAGACTGGCCAGGAACGGGACGTACTTGTTGGCGTCGTGGTCCCCGAGGCTCGGCCGGGCAATCTTGTCCCGGATGAAGAACAGCGCCCCCTCGACCATGTTCCAGAACCGGCCGCGGGGCGGCTCGCCGGACCGGATCTTGTTCGCCACCCACAGCATCACCAGCGCCACGATCACCGCCGACAGAACCAGGATGACCAGGAACTTGCTGATCGGGTACGGCAACTCAATGTGCAGGTTGTCGAAGACGTGGAACCCGTAGTCGTCTCGGACGTGGGAAAACGGGTCGAGCTGTTTCTTACCGGTGGCATCTGCGGCGTCGGCGAACAGCATCCGTCACCCCTTCCCGCCCGACGCACCGCCCGCCGCCAGTGGCGACTGCCCCACGAGCAGGGCCGTCTCCGCCAGCAGCGAGGAGAGGTAGGCGAACAGCAGCCAGAGCCAGAAGATCAACCCCGCGGATCGCAAATCGGGTGCCAGGAGGAACGCCGCCGCCCCACCCGCGAACGCGACTGCTAACCGCAGCACCGTCCCGACCAGCATCCCGACCACACCGCCCAGGGGGTGACGGTCCGCCATCCACCGATTCAGCCAGAACGTCCCAAACGCGACCGGCACCGTCAACCCAACCGCAACCGCCGCGGACACCACATGGGTTGTCCCGAACGGCAGCGCTATGAGTACGACCAGCGCGGGGGCCGCGAGCACCGCCGCCTGCCGCCCGGTCATGGCCTGTCACCCTCCGACTTCGGGGGCGACGCCCGCAGCACCGTCCGGGACAGGTGCATGAACGCGGCCACGACACCGAGCAACGTCAGGGCGACCGTGAACCAGGGCGTCAACCCGGTCAGCCAGTCGATTACGACCCCGACGATGGTGAACCCGGCCATCTCCATGCCGAGTACGGCAAACGCGAACGGGCTCACCGGTCGTCGGTCCGGGGGCATCGGCGCACACTGCGGAAGTCGGCGAAAGCGCGGCCGGCGGATCCGGAATGAGGAGTATTCTGCGACGGCACCGGGGAACGTCAACCGTACGTAGTGAATAATTTCACAAGCACTCGACCAGACGCCCGACAGGGTCGGAAATGAGCCGGAGCGTATCGCCAGGCTCTTATGGTACGCCGGTGGTTACGACCAGTCTGCCTTTTGGGGCCGCTGGACAGAACCCGTGCCAGTTCCCGGCGCAGTCGTCCAACCTCGCCGGGGCGGCGCAACCGTTCTTCCTTGCCCCAAAAACCGTTAAAGACGGTGGCGACCGGCCAACTCGCGTTGACATCCCGACCCCATTTTTCTTAGATTTAAGTAGGTTCTGGTGAAAGTCGCTGGTAGACCCTCGCCAGACCGTTGGACGATCCCGCCTGCATCGTGCCAATCCGTGGAGGCCCTGGCCTCCTCGCCGCCCGGACCGTGGCTGGCCCGGTGGTCTAATGTCGGAAGCCCGGATCGTTCGCCTTCGACCGGACCCCGGTTCGGCCGGATGTCGTTGCCTCACCTCGGGAACGGAGCCGAGGTAGTCGCCGCACGGACGCCTGATCCTTCCGCCCGCCGTCACTACCCGTGACGTGAGGGGAGTGTCCGCCGATGAGCAGCAAGTCGCTGAACGATCGGACCAAGCAAGAGCTGGCCACCCTGGCCCGCCGCCGTGGCGTCAAAGGGTGGGAAGCCATGAAGAAGGACCAACTCGTCAAGGCGCTGGCACGGGCCGCGGCCAAGGCGAGTGTTCCAGCGATCAAGGCGACGTCCAAAACAAGCTTGCCGGTGGCCCGACCCTCAGTCAAGGCACCCGTCGCCAATACCAAAGTCTCCGCCAAACCGGTTACCAAGGTCGCGACCCCGGTGAACGGGGCCGCGCGGCACGTCAACGGGTCCGCCAAGGCGGCCCCCCTGCCCGTCAAACCCGCGGCCAAGCCCGCGGCCGTTTCGGCGAAGCCGGCCGCCAAGGCCGAACTGGCCCCGCGTCTGCCTGTGAAGCCGGCTCCGCGGGCCGAGTTCGTGATCCCGGCCGACAAGGACCTTTCCTCGAAAACCAACAAGGCCGGTGGGGCGGTCAAGGACCGGATCGTCGTCACCTCCCCGGACCCGTACTGGCTACACGCCTTCTGGGAGTTGTCTCTCCAGTCGGTTCAGCGGGCCGAGGCCGCACTCGGCCAGGACTGGCACGGAGCCCGGCCGATCATCCGCCTCTTCGACGTGACCTCCGCCGACACGACCAGCACGTCCGAGCGGCCGCTGCGGGACATCGTCGTTCATGGCGGGTGTACTCACTGGTACATCGACGTGCCGCAGCCGCCGCAGTCGTACCGGGCGGACATCGGCTACCTGTCGCGGCGAGGCCAGTTCTACGTCCTGGCCCGGTCCAACGTGATCATGCCGCCGAAGGCCGGGGCGAGCGAGGCGGTCGAGGAGGGGCTCGGCGGCGAGGCCCGCACCGACCGGCCGAATGCCGACCCGATGCAGCAGGCCCAGCAGATGCTCGACGAGCAATTCCGCAAGCCGCTCATCAAGGACACGGCGTTCGGCAGTGGTGCCCTGCCGCCGGGCAAGCTCAAGAAGTTCTTCTTCGATATCGACGCCGAGTTGATCGTCCGCGGTCAGACCGACCCCGGGGCCGCCGTGACTCTCCAGAACGAGCCGGTCAAGCTCACCCCAGATGGCCGGTTCACCATGCGGTTCAGCCTGCCGGATAGCCGGCAGATCATCCCCGCCGTGGCGACCGCGGCCGACGGCATGGAGGAGCAGACCATCGTCCTGGCCGTCGAGCGCAATACCAAGCGGCTCGACCCGATGATCCACGACCTGTACGG
>DATLIF010000325.1:0-7513 GCA_035539575.1 Fimbriiglobus sp.
ATTCCACACATCACGTCGTTCGGGGCCGCACCCGGGGACGCCCCGGGGAAAGCAGGAACTGCTTCGGCTTAAAGGACTTCCGGTCGTTTCCGTCGAGTACCGGGGGCCGGACTTGAACCGGCGACCCATCGCTTATGAAGCGATTGCTCTAACCGCTGAGCTACCCCGGCAATACTACCGTAATTTATCGGAATTGACCGTCCTGACAAGACACCCGGCCGGAGGTCGGGTTCGGCGTAACCCCCCTTCCCCTCACCCCAATACCAACCGTTTCTCCCGGGCCAACCCACACCAGACGCCGATGGCCCGAACACTCAGACATCCGAAAAACGCTTGACCACCCTTCCCTACGGCAGCTAACTTCCACTCAGCCTCACCATCCCACCTACCCGCTGCCCTCTCCCCACCATGCGCCGTCTCCTCATTTGCCTCGGCAGCATGCTCGCTGCCACCGCCAGCGCCGCTCCACCCGCACCACCCGCCGAGTTCGCGCAGCCTCAGTCGCCGCCTAAACCGATCCCGTTCCCGATCAAGTACGTCGATCAGGGACAGTTCGACCCCAAGCTCAAGGGGTTGCAAGCGCCCGAGGGGTTCCGCGTCGAGATCGTCGCCACGGACCCCGTGGTCGTCAACCCGGTCGGGATGACCTTCGCACCGGACGGCACTCTGTACGTCCTGGAGTGGACGGTGGACCCCGTCACCCAGGGCCGCTGGTACGAGTTCAAGGAGACCTTCCGCTACCGCGACGGCTCGACCCGACAGGTTGCCACCATGCGGAAATTCGTCACCGACCCGGTCAAGGCACTCCAGTACAACCCGGCCACCCGCACCTATGACAAGGCCGAGACCATCATCGCCGAGGAACTCCCGTCCACCATCCTGTACCACGACGGCTGGCTGTATACCACCGGCCGCGGCACCGTGCGGCGGTACAAGCAGTCCCGGCCCGGTGGCCCGTGGGACGTCCGCGAGGTCATCGCGCAGGGCTTCTGCGGCTTCCACCACCACCAGGTCTCGGGCCTGACCATCGGCCACGACGGCAAGCTCTACATCACTTCGGGGGACGACGATAACTTCGTGGAAGGGTCCGACGGCAGCCGCGCCACGGTGTTGCGAACCGGCGCGGTCTTCCGCTGTAACCCGGACGGGTCGCAGATGGAGGAGTACTCCATCGGCTACCGCAACCCATACCGCGACCTCGCCTACGACGACCGGTTCAACTGGTTCCACGCGGACAACGATAACGAAGACGGGAGCAAGTTCACCGGCTGTCGGCTGGTTCACGTCGCCGAAGGTGTGGACTACGGCTGGCGGCTGCGAACCGGTGCGCGGTGCTGTCGGCCGGACCACATCCGCGGCGCGATCGCCGGCGAGTTGCCGGGCAAGGTCGCACCGATGCTCAAGACCGGCCGCGGTTCCCCGGCGGGAGTGCTCATCTATCACGACACCCGCCTGCCGGAGAAGTACCGCGGGCTGATGTACTACCCGGACGTCTTCCGCAAGCTGGTCCGCGCGTACAAGATCGCACCCAAGGGCGCGTCCTTCGAGGTCACTCACGAGTTCGAGTTCCTCAAGAGCGACGACCCGCTGTTCCGCCCGTGCCAGATGGTCACCGGGCCAGACGGGGCCGTCTATGTTTGCGACTGGCGGACCGACTCCGGCGGGGCCGGCAAGCTCTCCGGCGATGGGGTCCACGGCCGCATCTACCGAATTAAGTGGGCCGGCACCGCTGACTCCCCCGCCATCCCGCTCCGCGGGCTCGACAGTTGGGCCAACCTGCTCAAGCTGCCCGACGCCCAGCTCGCGCTGAAGCTCGACGCCCCGGACCTGACCGACCGTGTGGTCGCCCGCAACGAACTGGCCCGCCGCGGGACGAAGGCCCGGGACGCGGTCCTGAGGGTGTTCATCTCCGGTGGGTTCGACGCCGATGGCCGGCTCGCCGCACTCGGGGTACTCCAGGCCCACTGGTCGCCGACGGTGGAGGACCTGTTCCGCCTACTGATGAACGACGCCAACGCGGACACGCGACGACTCGCCGCGGAGGGGCTGGGACAACACGGCAAGCCGAAGGACGGCCGAAACCACGAGGCTCTGGCCCAGCTTCTGGGCGACGATAGCCCCGCCGTCCGCCGGGCCGGGGCGCTGGCACTGGCGCGGCTGGGGAACGACGCCGCCGCGGATGCCCTGGTGAGCGCCTACCGGGCCGACGACGGCAAGGACCCGTTCCTGACCGACGGCTACCTGCGGGGAATCGAACGGCTCGGCAAGCCGGGGGTCGCCGCGCTGGTCGCGCTGGCCGGGTCCGGCAACCGCGCCGACCTGGACAAGGCGGCGGCCGCATTCTCCACGTTCCGCACCCGGCCCGCTGCCGACGCTCTTCCCCAGGTGCTGGCCAACCCGCACCTGACCGCCGACCAGCGGGCCGACCTGGTCCGGTCGTTTACCAACTACCTGTTCGACCCGCCGCTGCCGATGGACCCGATGGCGACGTACCTGACAGCCCACACCGACGAGCCGGCGGTCGCCATCGCCGGGCTGGAGGTGCTGGCCGCCACCGGCAACCTGAGCGACCCGAAGTCGATCGCCTGGGCGGTCGGGCTGCTCGACTCGCCGGACGCCGACACGCGGCTGGTCGCGCTGCAAGCCGTCGAGGAAGCCAAACTGACCCCCGCCGCCCCGAAGCTCACGAAGATGCTCACGGAGTCGAAGCGGCCGGTCCCGGAGCGCAGCGCCGTCTTGAAGGCACTGCGGGCCACGGGCGGGACCGGAGTGAAGCAGGCGCTGACCGAGTTGCTCGGTCGGTCGGAGCCGGCCGTTCTGAAGACCGAGGCACTGCGGGCGCTGGCCCAGGTCGCGCCCGACGCGGCCCGGCCGGTCGCCGTCAAGCTCCTTGACCAGACCGACCCCGGCCTGCTGGCCGAGGCCGTGGTGGTCCTCGGCGCCACCAGGGACGGGGCGAAGCTCGTCGGCGAGCGGTACATCGCCCGGCAACTTCCGCGCGACCTGTTCCCGCGGGTGACCGAGGCGCTCAAGCGGTTCGCCGCCGACCCGGCCATCGAGAAGCTGCAAGCCGAGGTCATGAAGGGTGGGCTGCTCCTGGCGCTCGACCCGACCCGCACCAAGGAGATCCGCGAACTGGTCGTCAGCAAGGGCGACCCGACACGCGGCAAGGCCCTGTACCTCAACACCAAGTTGCTCGCCTGTGCCACCTGCCACCAGATGGAGGGGGTCGGCGGCAGCGTCGGACCGGACCTCAGCCGGCTGTGGGACACGCACACCACCGAGAAGGTACTGGAGTCCATCGTCGAGCCGAGCAAGGAGATCAAGGAGGGCTACCAGTCCTACAAGGCGGTCACGCTGGACGGCCAGGTGTTCGAGGGGCTGCGAGTGACCGACACGGCCAAGGAGGTGGTCATCCGCGAGGCCAGCGGTCGGGACGTGCGGATCGCCAAGGAAGACCTCGACGAGTTGAACCCGTCGAAGTTGTCGCTGATGCCGGACAACGCCATCGCCCAATTGAGCTTCGACCAGTTCATCGACCTGCTGGCGTTCCTCAAGAGCCGGTCCGCCCAGGAGTCCCTGCGCGGGGCCGCGCTGGAGTTCAACGTCGCGGTTGGGTTCGCGCCCGACCTCCGCAAGAAGGAGCCGGTCGAGCTGGACCTCGACCCGGCCGGCAAACTCACCCCCTGGCAGCCGCGGGCCGTCGAGCCGGGCGGCAAGCTCGACCTGGCGCCGGTCCTGCCGAAGAACCGGTCCGCGGCGTACGCGCTGACCTACGTTTACTCGCCGACCCGGCAGAAGGCGACGCTGCACGTCACCGCCGACGACGCGGTCCGGGTCACGGTCGGGACCAAACAGGTCTTCGAGCAGCCGGTGCCACTGATCCCGTACCCGCGGAAGGTGGACGCGAAGGTCGAGATCGACCTGCCCCCCGGCTGGACGCCAGTGCTGGTCAAGCTGGTCACGACTGGTAAGGAGCACAGGCTGGGACTGCAAATCCAGGGCGAAGCTCTGCGGACGGCGGTTCGACCTGAGAAGAAGTAGCGCGCCACATTCCCGCCGCCTCGCTCTCACAACCGTCGTGGGAGCGAGGCGGTTTTTTTCATTCAAGTCGCGTTGACAGTACACCCGGCGAGGGTATCTTCCCCGCTCCGAAGCGATTAGACACCGCCGATCGCCGGCGCCCGCGGCCCGGCACGACCAGGGAAGGTCCGCGCCATGCCCCACCCGCACGCGCCGCGTCGACAGCCCCTCTCGTTGGACCGCCTGGAGACGAGAGAGCTGCCCGCCGCGACGCCGTGGCTGGCCGAGCCATTCCAGCGCACCACGTCGTCCGGCCTGCCCGGCGGGTGGGCCGATTGGTCCAGCGACAACAGCCAGGCCTTCCGAGTGAACACGGCCGCCGGGGGGCTGGGTGACCAGGGCCTGCTGGTGTCCGCGTCGGGCAGCTCGACCTCGTCCCGCGCGTGGCTGTCGGCCCCGTTTGCCGCGGACGTGGAAACCTCCGCGGCTGTCTATCTCAACTCCGCCGCCCCGGTCCACCTGTTCGTCCGCGGTAGCGGCCTCGATACCGCCACCCCCACCTACTACGCCGTCGCCGTTACCCGCGGCGCCGAGGTCCAGCTTCTGAAGGTGGTCAACGGCAAGACCACCGTACTCGGGTCGGTCCGTTCGGACTCGTACCTCACAAACAAGTGGGCCACCGTTTCGGTTCGCGCCGAAGGGGACGAGCTGCGGGTGACGCTGCACCGCGGCGACACGAACCAGTTCCTCAACGCCGACGGCCAGTGGACTCGTCGGCAAACTGCCGCCGTCGAGGTCACGGACCGGTCCATCACCGACGGCGGCCGGGTCGGGTTCGCCCGACCAGCGAAGGCGGCAGGAGCCATCGCACTGGACAGCCTGCGGGTCGGCCCGCCGCGGGCCGCGATCGAACCGCTCCTCCGTCAGCGGCGCGGACGCGGCCCGGGGCTGCCGACAGGCTGGTCGCAGTGGTCCACCCCGTCGCCGGCCTCCTTCCGCGTCGCGGGTGACGCCACCCTCCGGATGGACGCCGGCAGCGACTCGACCGCCCGCGCCTGGGTCAACACCCCGACCGGGCCGGACACGCAAGTCTCCTCGTCGATCTACGTGGACAGCCTGGTGCAGGCCGGCGTCCTCGGCCGGGGGTCGAACCTCGGCACCAAGACGCCGACCTACTACTCGGCGACCGTCACCCGCGGGCTGGAAGTCAAGCTCTGGAAGGTGGTCGGCGGCGCGGCATCTTCGCTGGGGACCGTCCGCTCGCAGGACTGGGTCAGCGGGATGTGGGTGCAGACCTCCCTGGTCCTCGAAGGCGACCAGCTCCGCGTGCAGGTCTTTCGCTCCGACACCGGGCAGTACCTGAAGCCCGACGGCACCTGGGCGCTGGCACCGACGTTCGCCCTGACGCGGACCGATACGGCGATCCAGAGCGGCGGACGGGCCGGGCTGTCGCGCGGCACCGGGTACGCCGGGCAGCTCGTATTCGACAACTTCGTCGTCACGGGCGCCCCGCGGTCGGGCACGCCCCCGCGAATCCCGACCGGCGGCGACAAGCCGACCGCCCCCAAGCCGCCGCCCGACGACCTGCCCGGCACCGACACCCCGCCGCCGGTCGTCACTCCGACCGAGCCGGTCGCACCGTCGCCGGTCAAGCCGGGCGCCCTCCCGGAGGTCGGCCGCAGCTACGACTGGATCCGGCTCGCCAACCTCGCCTATTACGGCACGCCGCTGACCAGCTTCGAGAAGGACCTGCTCCGCAACAGCATCGACCTGGTCATCCCGAACCTCGCCTACCTCGACGACATCGCGGCGATCAACCCCGACACCCCGCAGTTCATCTACACGAACGTCTCGAACATCTACCTGAACCTGCTGACCGACTGGAACGCCTACGCCGACCGCAACGGGCTGGACCGCGAGTCGGCGTTCTACCACGTCAACCGGGCGACCCGGTACGACGGGATGAGCGCCTCGGCGATGCCGGTCAACCACTTCTGGGGCGTCTACCGCGGGTCTGGCTCGGACTGGACCAACGTCACCCGCGACGCCAAGGTCAACAATACGCCGCTGGACTTCGGCGCGGCCGGGGAATCGACGGCGTTCGGGTTCATCGAGAAGTTCCGCGAGATCAACGTCGATCTGCTGACGGCCGCGGCCGGCGGCTGGGCGGCGCAACTGGAGTACGTCGCGGCCGTGGACGCCGACGGCCGACCGACGCAGTGGAAGCCGCTCAGCACCCTCTCCGACACGACCAGCGGTCTGCGTCGCGACGGCCGGCTGACCTTTGACCCTCCGCGGGACTGGGTCGCGGCATCGCTGGGCAACGGCTCGCGACTGTTCTACATCCGGTTCCGCACAACAGGTGACGGCGTTGCACCTGTCGCGAAGTCCGTCCTCGGCCGGGACTACACCGACGGCGGCAAGATCCCCGCGTTCGACTATGGCGCCGACCGGGACAAGGACGGCTACCTCAACGACGCCGAGTGGGCCGCACGGAAAGACGGGTTCGACGCGCGGTTCGAGTACGAGGGGCGGCTGTTCTACCCGAACTACGGGCCGCTGCGGTTCGCCAGCAACGTCTCCGACCCCGGCTTCCGCGCCTGGGCGTCGGACTACCACGCCCGGTTCGCCGCGACGCAGCCGCTGGTCCGCGGGTTCTTCGTGGACAACTCCATCGGCCGCCTGGCGGTGGACACCTCCGGCCTGCGCGAGTCGCTGACCGGGTACTCGGGCGACTACGGCTCTCTGCTCGGGGCGATCAACAAGCGGCTGGCGGTCGGCGGCCGGTGGCTGATCGCCAACACGGTCGGCGGCAACAGCACGGCCGAGCCGGTCGTCCGCAACGGGGTGTCGTACCTGGAGGAGTTCGCGCTGCGGCCACTGTCGGCCAACCACGTCCAGTTCGATGACCTGTCCGCCACCCTGCGTTACCGGCGGCAGATCTCCGGCGGGAAGGCCTACGAGATCCTCGATACGCTGCCGTCGAATGGCGACGCCTCCGACCCGCGGATGCAGATCGCGTCCCTGGCGATGTACTACACGCTGGCCGACCCGGACCTGTCGTTCCTGATGGTCAACGGCGGCAACGAACCCGCGAGTTCGTGGAAGCGGCACTGGATCGGGGCGGCTGAGTACGACGTCGGCCGACCCACGGGCAAGCACTCCGTCTTCGCCGAGGGGCGCGACCCGACCAACGAGTCGCTGGTCTACAAGGTCTACGGCCGGCGCTACGAGAACGCTCTTGTACTCTACAAGCCGCTCTCCTACACCCGTGGCGAGACCGGCGGGATCGGGAGCGCCACCGCCACCACGCACCGGCTCGATGGGTGGTATCGGGTGGTCAACGCCGACGGGTCGCTCGGGGCGCGGGTCAACCAGGTCACGCTCCGGAACGGTGAGGGAGCGGTGCTGATTCGTGCGTGATCGGCACAGCGGCCATCAGGTTTTCGACGACGCCGTCTGCCACGCAGACACCGGATCGGGTGAGTCG
>DATLIF010000326.1:0-2322 GCA_035539575.1 Fimbriiglobus sp.
CCCGACGATCGGCAACGTGGCCGCCCCGAGAGCCGCCCCGGTCAGCCCCATCGCCAGGCAGAACCGCCAGCGACCCATCACCAGCGGCACGAGGAAGAACGCCGCCGCCCAGGTCGGCTTGAGCGCGAGCAGGCCCCACACCACCCCACCCAGCCCATCCCGGCCGCGGGTCGCCAGCACCCAGCCCCAAACGAGGATCGCCAGCGAGAGGACATGGTTCTGCGCCAGGTCGATCCCGCTGCGGTAGCCGGGGTACAGGAGGATGACCAGCGTCGCCGCGGGCCACCACACCCGGCCGCGGCTCAGTCGGGCGACACCAAGCCCCGTGACAAACGTCAGGGCAATAGTCAGTAACTGGAACAGGTAGTACGCCCGCTGAGGCTGGTCGATCAGCCCCAGTGGGGAGTACAGGACCGCATGGACCGGCGGGTAGAGCGGACCGCCGATCGGCGGCCGACCGTCGGGCCGAGGCTTGTCTTCTCCCATGAACGAGAACATCAGCCAGTCGGCGTCGTGGCGGATGTCCTCGTCGCGCGCTTCCGGTTCGCGAAGGTGACGTGGGGCGTCTGCGTTTCGGCGAACGTATGGCGACTCGGCCGACGGTGGGAAGCCCTCCCGGACAACCTTCCACTGCGCCGGGCGGTGGTAGAGTTCCGGCCCACGGCCGGTGGCGATCATGCGGCCCATCACCCACTGGCCGCCGAAGTCGATTTGCGTGTGGCCGGAGTTTCCGTCGGCGCGCTGTCGGTCTGCCGGAGTCGTGGCCCTGTTGCCGAACTCGGTCCAGGCGTGGTGGAGTCGCTGGGCCGCGAAGCCCAGACACAACCCCCACACCGCAACCAGGGCAGCAGAGCGGGTGCCGAACCACCCCCACCAGGGCGACGGCGACGAGTTGCGATCGGAGGAAGCGAACGCCACGGTCGAACTACCTTGGACAGGGGATCGGGACCGTGGTTCGTTTTACGGACGGGGTCAAGACGCCAGCCGCGGGGCCGCCGGC
Organism: Fimbriiglobus sp.; assembly: GCA_035539575.1. Taxonomy (GTDB): domain Bacteria; phylum Planctomycetota; class Planctomycetia; order Gemmatales; family Gemmataceae; genus DASSAT01. Next base: position 1,001 of record DATLIF010000326.1, read on the forward strand.
TCGGCCGGCAGTGCCGGCGCCTCGAAGCGGTTCGTCTCGGCCCACTGCTCCGCAGCAATGGTCAGCCGGTCCATCTCCGCCTGGACAAGGAGCCGGTAGCGCTCCAGCTCATCCGACCGCACCCCCGGCGGAACCGTGATCGGCTGGTCGGTGACGAGTCGGACCCGGGACCGCGGCCGCGGCACCGCGAAGCGATCCCAACTCCCGGCCCGCCACGGTCGATCGTACCCGACGGCGATCGGGGCGATCTGCATGCCCGTCCGGGACGCGACGTAGACGATCCCCGGCTGAAGCACTCGCCGCGGGCCGCGCGGGCCGTCCGGTGTGATGACCAGGTGCCGACGGGCGCCCTCGCCGTTTACAAGTTGTCGGACCGCCTCGATGCCGCCGCGGTTGGTCGAGCCGAGGACCATCCCCATTCCCATCGCCTGGATCAGTGAGCCGAGAAGCTGCCCGTCGGCATGCTTGCTGATGAGTACGGAAAGCTCCGGATGGCCATACTTCGCCGTAGGCAGCAGGAGATACTCGTGCCAGATGCAGTAGATATATCGTGTCCCCGGCGGCACGCGGTCGGCCGGCGCGACGACCGGGCCGAGCGGGCGGTACTCGTGCCGCAGTGTCTTGATCAGGGCCCGCGTGGACCGGGTGGCCAGCCAGCCGGCTGCCCGGAGCAGGTGCTTGTTGCGGATCTTCACGGCGTCCCTTCCTGGGATTAGGAGTCAGGAGTCAGGGGACAGGAGTCAGGGATCAGTAATCAACAGACCTTGTGAGTAGATCCGTCCGTAGATGTCCCCTGACTCCTGACTCCTGACTCCTGGCCTCACCCGTTCCACACCCCGCTGAACACCTCGGTCGCGGGGCCGGTCATGTAGACGTGATTGTCGGCCTCTGACCACTCCAGATCGAGGTCGCCGCCGGGCAGGTGGGCAAGGACCTTCCGCCCCGACCGGTCGGTCAACACCCCCGCCACGCAGACGGCACACGCCCCGGTCCCACAGGCCAGTGTGATCCCACTGCCTCGCTCCCAGGTCCGCATCGTCACCTCGCCCGGCGTGTGGACCTTGACGAAGTGAGCATTGACCCGGCGCGGGAAGGTGGGGTGCGTCTCGATCAGCGGTCCGTACCGCTCGACGAGGTCTCCCTTGCCAGCCTTGAAGTACGAGTCCGGGACGTAAACCACCGCGTGCGGGTTGCCCATGGACACGCAGGTGACTTCGAATCGCTCCCCGTCCACGTCCAGTCGGGCATCGACCGGAGGATCACCAGCGAGAGTCGTCGGAATCTTCGCGGACGCCAGGATCGGCTCGCCCATGTTCACACGG
>DATLIF010000327.1:0-2300 GCA_035539575.1 Fimbriiglobus sp.
CGATGCAAGACCGGATGGACGCGGAGGTCAAAAAGGCGACGCAGACGGCCACGACCGACGCCCGCAAGAAGCTCGACGACCTGTCCGCGCAGCTCGCCTCGACGCGGGACGAACTGACCCGCCGCGACGCGGAGCGGGCGGACGCGGTCAAGAAGGCGGAAGCGGAGAAGGCGGACTCGCTGCGGAAGGCGGAGGCCGCGTTCGCGGCGAAGCTGGAGGAGCAGAAGGAGTTCTACCGCCGCCGGGTCGAAGAAGCCCAGTCCGGGGTGCTGGCACCGTTGGCGATGGCCGATTCGTCCGCCCGCGACCGCGCGTCGCAGGAGTTCGACACTGGGGCACGGCTGCTGCTGACTCAGCGATACGCGGAGGCCGAGACGTGGCTGGAGCGGGCGACCCGCGGCAACGCATCGGACGCCCGGTACTGGTACTACCTGGGGCTAGCGCAGGCGCTCCAGAACAAGCCGGCCTACGCAGAATCGATCAAGAAGGGTGCCGAGTTGGAGACCCGCAACCAGCCCGGCCGGCGGGCGCTCAACGACGCGCTGGAGCCGTTGCCCGGCTCCTACCGTCAGTGGCTGTCCCGCTTCCGGCCGTGAGAGTCGTGCAACAAACAACAAAGCGAGCGGGGGGCGTAAGCCCCCCGAGTGAAGCGCATGAGGGTTGCGCTTCACTCGGGGGGCTTACGCCCCCCGCTCGCTTTGTTGGTAGTGGAGGCGATCATGTCCGGGCCGCGAACGCTCACCGCCCGCTGGGTCTTCCCGGTCTCCGGCCCGCCGCTGGAGCGCGGCACTGTCACCGTCCGCGGCGACAGTTTCGAAGCGGTCGAGCCGCACGGCACCCGCACGCCGGACGAGGATCTGGGCAACGTCGCGCTGATCCCCGGCCTGGTGAACGCGCACACGCACCTGGACCTGTCCGGCGCCCGCGGCCTGATCCCGCCGACCGACCCGGACCACTTCACCGACTGGCTCCGCGGCGTGATCGCCTACCGTCGCACCCGGACGCCGGAGCAGACGCAGGAAGACATCCGCGAAGGGCTGGCCGAGTGCCTGCGCGCCGGCACGACGCTCATCGGCGACATCGCGGCCGAGGGGCAGAGCTGGGACGCACTGGCCGCGGCGCCGACGGGGGCCGTGGTGTTCCGGGAGTTCATCGGGCTGACCGCCGACCGTGCCCGTCAGGAATGGTCCGCACTGTCGAAGTGGGCGGACGCCACCCCCGACACGGCGACCTGCCGAGCGGCTGTAAGTCCTCACGCCCCGTACAGTGTGCGGATGGACTTCTTCCGGTCACTGGCCTGGAACGGGTGGGCCATGACCGCTCACCTGGCCGAGTCCCCGGCCGAGATGGAACTCATCGCGACGAAATCCGGTCCATTCGAGGTATTCCTCCGTGACCTCGGCATCTGGGAGCCGGGCTGGATCACCCCGTCGGTCGATTGGCTACTTTGGCGAACACGGCGATCGCCCTGTGTGCTGTTCGCTCACGGCAATTACCTCTCCCCCGACGTGGAGATCTGGGCTAACCAGTCCATCGTCTACTGCCCCCGCACGCATGCGGCGTTCAGACACCCGCCGCACCCGTTCCGGGAGTTCCTGGCCCGCGGCGTCCGCGTCTGCCTCGGCACCGACAGCCTCGCGTCCAACCCCGACCTCGACATCTTCGCCGAGGCGCGGTTCGTGCAGCAGCGCTATCCTGACTTCCCCGGCGACGCGCTGTTGCGGATGGTGACGCTCTCCGGCGCGGAGGCGCTGGGCTGGGCGGACGAGGCGGGCAGCCTGGAGCCGGGCAAATCCGCGGACCTGGTGGCGCTGCCGCTACCGGACCGCGACGCCGCGGACCCGCACGAACTGCTGTTCTCAACCGACGGCGAGCGGCGGACGATGTTCCGCGGCGAGTGGCGATGAGTCGGGCCGGCGGGATTTGAACCCACGACCTCTTGCACCCCAAGCAAGCGCGCTAGCCAAGCTGCGCCACGGCCCGATTCCCGGCCGGGCGTGTATCTCGGTGAAGGAGACACACGCCCGGCCGGAACAAGATACCCGGCCGGGCGTGTATCTCGATAAGAGACACACGCCCGGCCGGAACAAGATGGTCGGAGCGGCAGGATTCGAACCTGCGTTCTCGGGTATCCGAAACCCGCGGCCACAACCACTGGCCCACGCCCCGGTCAGTGCGCCCGGTGGGACTCGAACCCACATGGCCTGTTTGGAAGACAGGAAGGCTGCCGTTGCCTCACAGGCGCGTCATACCGAGTTGCGTTGATGTCTTACCCCCCTCTCCCCCAAGGGGAGAGGGGA
>DATLIF010000328.1:0-12359 GCA_035539575.1 Fimbriiglobus sp.
GGGTGGGCCTTCACGAGCCGGTACAGCCGGATCAGATATTCGTTAGCCGCGCGGAGCCATTCGCCGTCGCCGCGGCCGCCGCCCGTCACGGCCGCCGCCCGCTCCAGCGCGGCGGTCAGCGCCTCGGGTACGAACAGGTGCAGCGGCGCCATCGGGCACCGGTGGTAGCGGGGCGGGCGGTGGTTGTACGACACGACTGGCCCTCGGCTGCTGGCGGCGGCCGGACGGCCCGCCGCTTCCGTGGGGGATCAGGAATCAGAACCGCGCGGCGGGTGTGTCTGAATCGGCGGTCCGGCGATCTGTCGCCATACCGCACGCTGTTCGGGGGTCAGGACGTCGAGGATTCGCTTGAGGCTCTTCGTCGGCGGCTCGGGCCGGACCGGCCGTCCGCCAGGCTGGCCTGCGGGGATGTACACTTCGGCCTGGATCGCACGGATCTGCTGACGTTGGGCCGCGGTCAGCGACAGGCTTTCGACCACGTCCGGGTCGCAGAACGCGCCCGGCCCCAGAAACTGGAGTGCGACCTGTCGGAGCCGCTGTCGCTGCGGGTCGGTTAACAGCTCAATAATTGCGTCGCGTTCCTTCCGGACCGGCATGGGCCGCCAGCGGTCGGTGGACTTGGGGTCCAGCCTGTGACCGAACGCTGCCGCAACTCGCTCGGCCTGCTCGGGTGTGAGGTCCAGTTCGGCCCGGACCGTCGGGTGGCGGAGCAAGAAGATTCGCTCGGCCTCCTGCCGGGAGGACTGCTCGGCGAGCAGAACCTGCACCCGGGCGAGAACGCGCGCGATATCCGCCCGGTCCGCGGGGTCGGACGGCTCGTTGGCCTGGAGGTCGCGGTAACTCTCCTGGGCTGCCAGAAGTAGTCGGCGGCGGGTTCCCTGAAACGGAGTGGCCGCGCCGAGATCCTCCTCCGTCACCCGCAGGACCACGTCGCTGGTTGCCTTGGCCTGGCGGAATCGTTTCTCGGCCTCGTCAGCACGCTGTCGTTCCCGGTCGAGGGCCGCCGCCGTCCGGTCTCGCTCGCGGCTGACCAAGGTGGTGCTGACGGCCAGGCCGGCGACGTTGAGCACCAGTACCAGCACCACGGCCCAGACCGCTGACGGGTGACGCCGGACCCACTTGCGCGCCCGGCCGGCCCAGGTCGGGCGGCGGGCGAGGATCGGCTTGTCCTCCAGGAACCGCCGCAGGTCGGCGGCCATCTCGCCCGCCGTCGCGTACCGGTCGGTGGGGGACTTCGCCAGGGCCTTCAGAACGATCGTCTCCAGCTCAGGCGGGATCGACCGATCCGCCTGGCGGGGCGGCAGCGGGTCCACGTTGAGGACGCGGTGGAGCAACTTCCGCCGGTCGCTGCCGGAAAAGACCGGCATCAGCGTGAGCAACTCGTACAGCGTCGCGCCGAGCGAGTAGATGTCGGTCCGGTGATCGACCTCGCCGCGCCGGCCGGCGGCCTGCTCTGGGCTCATGTACCGCAGAGTGCCGAACACGTCGCCGGTCTGGGTCAGCCCCGCCCGGGCCGTAACCTGGGCGAGCCCGAAGTCCGTGACCCACACGGCACCCTTGGAGTCAAGCAGCAAGTTACCCGGCTTGACGTCGCGGTGGACGACGCCGGCCTCGTGCGCGTAGTCGAGCGCGTCGGCCACCTGGGCGACAATCCGGGCCAGGGACCGGTACGTCTCCCTCCCTCGTCCCGGGCGGGAGGCGGTCCCGGTCCGCGAGGTCCCAGGGGCGGTCGGGCCGGCCCGCAGGTCCATCGTCGAGGTGCTGCCGCCGGCCCGGCCCTCGACCCCGCGCAGGTCGCGGATGAACGCATCCAGCGGCAGGCCGTCGATGAACTGCATGGCGTAGAAGTGGACGCCCCGCTCGCACCCGACCGCGTGGACCGCCACAATGTTGGTGTGGTGCAACTGGGCGGCGGCGTGCGCCTCGGTCTGGAACCGCTGTAACTGCTTGGGGCTCAGCGCGGCAGCGAGCGGAAGAACCTTCAGGGCCACCCGCCGGCCGAGTGACGGCTGCATCGCCTCGTAGACCACGCCCATCCCGCCTCGGCCGATCTCCCGGACGATCTCGAACTCCCCGAGCCGGTCGCCGGACGCCAGACCGGTGTCCAACCGCGGCGGGTCGGGCCGGGTCAGCGCCTTCGCCCCGCGGTGCAGCAGGTCGATGCCGTCCAGGCACCGCGAGACGGCCGTAGCCAGGTCCGGGTGGCGGGCAAGATACCGGTCGCGGTCCGGCCGTACACCGCGCTCCAGTTCTGCCATGTACTCCTTCGCCAACTCCAGCACCCGAGGGTCATCCCCGGGTTCAACGCCGGCCGTGTCGGGACAGGTCGCGCTCGCCTGTTCGTTCATGACCCGCCCTCCACCGTGTGCCGCAACCGGTCGATCGCCCGGAGCCACAGTTTCTCGACGCTGTCCACCGTCCGGCCCATTCGCCCGGCCACGTCCAGGAACGGTAGACCCTCCAGGTTGCGGAGGACCAGCACCTCGCGGTAGTCGTCCGGCAGTCCGGCCAGCGCGTCGGCGAACAGCACCGCCTGCTCTCGCCGCGCGACCACCTCACTGGGGCTCAGGCCGGGGTCGGGTAGTTGCGACACCAGGGCGTACGACGACTGGTCCACGGCGGCCCGGATGGCCTGCTCCAGCCGCAGGTCGCGGGCGCGGGTGCCGAAGTAGTGCCGGATCGTGTTCGCCAGCACCCCGGCCAAGATGCGCCGCAGCCACCGCGCGAACTCCGGCTCGGTCGTCCCCCGGAACGCGGCGAAGTGGCGGTGCGCCTCCAGGAACGTCTCCTGCACCAGGTCGGCCGGGTCGAGCTTGCCCTGGAGCCGCCGCCCGACCTCGACCCGCGCCAGCAGTGTCAAGTAGTTCGCGTAGCGGTCCAGTAGCCGGCCGAAGGCGGACTCGCCACCGATCCGCGCCTCGCGAAGCAGGTCCACTGCCGGGTCGTCGTCCGTCAGGTCGCTCACCATCAACACCCCCCCGGGACCTGCCGCGCAGACCGCGATGACTGGTAACTCACAGACGCCGCTTTCCGCCGGAAAAAATCATGATAATCGCCGGACCTGATTACTCCCTGTTCTCATCCCGTTCTCACGGCGGATCGGCCTCACGGCCGTTACCTGTCCCTGCCCACCCATGCGGACGTTTCCCACAGGGAGTCTGGTTCAGATGAACTTTCCGTTCCGACGTGACCGCCGCGGCTTCACGCTGATTGAGTTGTTGGTGGTGATCGCGATCATCGCCATCCTGATCGGGCTGCTCCTGCCCGCCGTGCAAAAGGTCCGTGACGCCGCTGCCCGCAGCACCTGCTCGAACAACCTCAAGCAGATCGGACTGGCCGTCCACAACTACGAGGGCGCCCAGGGCAAGCTGCCCGCCATGGCACACGCGATCGGCAATACCGGAGTTACCCCGCCTACGGGACTGTCACCCTACGGAAGCATCATGGTGGCGCTGATGCCGTATGTGGAGCAGGACAACCTGTACGCGCAGTTCCAGGCGGCCGGCGGCATCACGCAGGCCCTCAGCCAGACGCCGGTCAAGACCTTCGTCTGCCCGTCCGACCCCAGCACCGGCAGCAACGGCACGGTCATGCTACCGACCGCGATCCTCAACTCGACTGGCCCGTGGGCCGGTAGCAGCTACAGCGCCAACGCCAACCTGTTCGCAACCTGGAGTGGCACCTCGGCGTACGTCACCGCCAGCGGGTTCGGCGGGTGGAATGAGACAAAGCCGCAGTTCGGCACGCTGGTCTCGATCACCGACGGGACATCGAACACGGCTGGGTTCGCCGAGCGGCTGATGGTGTCAAGCACCACGACGGGGGACATCAATAACGTGCCGGTGGTTCGCGATCTGCCACCATACCTGAGCGTCGATCCGAACGGGTACAACTCGCCGGGGTTCAACTTCCTCCAGGCGGCGTTTGCCCCACCGGCGGTGTTCGCGCCGGTCAACCTGCCGTCGGACGCGACGCCGGCAACCGCCATCGGGCCGGTGCAGGCCGGGGCCAGCCCAGGCCGGGTTCCGTCCCCGATCCGCTGGCTACCCAGCTCGGGACACTCTGGTGGCGTCCTGATCGCGATGATGGACGGCAGCGTCAGGTCGGTCAGTTCGTCGGTGCCGGGGGCCACGTACTGGGTCGTCAGCGCCGGCAGTGACGGGAACCCGCTTCCCGGGGACTGGTAATTCGCGAAGTGAATGTCTTGTGGGGTGGGTCACATAGACTCTCGGCCCACCCCACAAGAGTCACGCCGGGGTTGCTTCTTTCCCGGTGGCGGGGAGCGTGCCGGCGATGTGCGCCGCCTCGGATCGCCACCGGGCTGCTTCCTCGGGGCGACCGCTGGCGGCGTAGAGCGCTGCCAGCCAGTCCGCCGCCTCCCGGATGCGAACCTTGCCTTGCGGCGGCACCGTTCGCTCCATCCGCTTCATTCCCTGATAGCCGGCCAGTAGTAGAGGTTCAGCATCGGCGTACCGTCTCTGGCCCAAGAGACTACCTCCTATCAGTGCCTTCGCCTGGCTGGCGAGCCACGAGTCCGGTTGCCTCCCTTCCATGATGTTCAGGCATTCGCGGAGATATGGCTCGGCGGCGGCGTACTGCCGGGCGGCCAGCAGGTCGTAGGCTGTCACGGCCAGGAACCCGGCGAACCGCGGTGAGTCGGCGCCAAGGGTGCCCCGCATCTTCCCCGCGTATGTCGTCAGCAGGGGAAGTGCCTGATCGAACTTATTCGTTTCCAGGTACGCCGCGACCATGTTGCCCGTGGCCGTGAGCGTGTCGGGGTGATCCGGGCCGTTCTTCGCGGTCTGGAGTCGGAGCGCGTCCTCCAGTAGGGGCACGACCCGATCCCACTGGCCAGCGTCGCGGTATCCCAGGGCCAGGTCCGTCAGGGTGGCGAGCGTGTCGGGGTGGTCCGGGCCGAGGTCGGCCCGTCGCGCGTTGAGGACCGATAACAGGATCTCGTTCGCCATCTCGATTTCGGCTCGCCGCTTCTCGGCCGACGGTCCATTCGCTCTCTCAGGCTCTGGGCGGCGGGCTTCACCGGCCGGCGCCGCCATCGGCCGCTGGGGCTGTTCGGCACGCGCCACGCCGCCGACCTGTGGCTGGACCGTCATCGCCAGCCGGTCCAGTGACCACGTCTGGGTGTTGATTGCCGTCTCGGCTTGTCGGGGTTGCGCGGCTCTTGGGGCAGGCGGCGAGGTGGTAGCGGGAGTCGGTGTTGGCTCAACTGCCGTCGGGGGTGGCGGGACCGGCGGCGCGACCCGAAGACGCCCAACGTCCTCGCGCAATCCCCGGATCAGTTCCTGAACCTGCCGGAGTTGCTCGGCCAGTGCCGCGGACTGCTCGCGCTGTGTGGCCGCGAACGCCTGTTCCGCTTCGGTCCGTCGCTCCACGTCTGCCCGGAGTTCCTTCAACTCCCGGGCCAGTTCCTGAACCTGGCGCGTCTGCTCGGCCGCTGCCCCCGCACCTTCCTGTTGCATCGCCGCGAGCGCTTGACCAGAGTCCGCTGTACTCCGGAGGAACTGCTCCATCGCCTCCCGGAACGGGGCCAGTGCGCCGGAAACAGACTCCGTCAAATTCTCCGGGACGGCAGCTACTTGCTCTGTAGCCGTAAACGCCTGGGCAGCCTCATTCCGTCGCTCCAGGTCCGCCCGAAGTTCCTTCAACTCCCGCGCCATCTCCTGGACCTGGCGCACCTGTTCGGACGCGGCCCCGGTGCTTGCCTGTTGGATTGCGGCGAGCGCCTGGTCCGTGCCCGCTGTCTTTTGATGGAAAAGTTCCATCGCCTCCCGGAACGGAGCCAGTGCGTCTGATACGACTTCTGCCACCCTCTCTGGCATGGCCGCGACGCGATGGGTCGCCCCGGAAGTCTGGTCCGCCTCCCGCTGCTGGACCACCTCCTCCCGGAGGCCCTTCAACTCCCGGGCCAGCTCCTGAACCTGGCGTGTCTGCTCGGCCGCGGCACCCGCGCTTTCCTGTTGCATTGCCACTAACGCTTGTCCGCTGTCCGACATGCACTGAAGGAATTGCCCCATCGCCTCCCGGAACGGGGCCAGTGCTTCGGAAACAGACTCCGCCACTGTCGCCGGGATGGCCGCCAGTGCCTCGGCCACCGGGTCAGCGGCTGGCTCGCTAGCGGCGGCCGGGGCGTTCCGGACCACCACGGACGTGCGCCCGATTTCAATCAGGTCGCTGTCATGCACACGGGACAGGCGCGTTCCCCGGCCATTGAGCCGCGTCCCCTCGTTGCTCCAGATATCGACGCACCAGAGCCCATCGTTCGTGGCCACCAGGGCGCACTGGAAGTAAGGGGCTGTTTCGCCCATCACCCGCAGATCGCAGTTGGGGTGGCGGCCAACCAGCGTAACCGGCTGAGCGACCGGGTGACGCCCGGCTGAGCCGCCCTCCGGGCCGTACACTTCCAGGACCGCTGGCCGATCGCCACCTACGCCGTCGGCGGATGGCGGGACCGACTCCGTCGCCGGTTCGACGATGTGGAGGTCGAACGCCCCGACCCGCAGCGCCTGACCGGGACGCACCCAGCCCCGGACCTGACTCGCGTCGTCGTCCCACGCCAGTCCGGTCCGGCTCCCCAGATCGACGCAGTACGGCACCCCGCCGACGACTTGCAGGTACGCGTGGCACTGGCTGACGGTCGGGTCGTCCAGCCGCACCCCCATCGACCGGGCCCGCCCGATGAAGGTGTACGGCTGACCGATCTCGTGTAACTGGCTCGCCCCGGTGGCCCGGTTCGTCGTCCGGATCACCAGCGGTTCGGACATCCCGCAGGCACGGGCGAAGGACTCCTGCACATCGACCGCGAGGGAGTGGTCACGAGGTGGCATGGGACAGGCATCGTGGTCTGAGTGTCGGGCCCGGTCCGGGCCGCGCAAGGAACTGCTGATGAGTGTACGTCGCCGCCTCCACTCCCGATAGGAGGGACCGACCCTAACCTCAAAATTGCTGTGGCTGTCGGTTCCGGTTGCACAGCCGTCAGTCCGGGTCCGTTCCGATCCGGGCCAGGGATGCGGTGCGGTCGGGGTCACTCTCCATGCCCGGGTAATTGACCAGGTCAAAAGACCCGGTTTGGGACAGGACGCGGGCAGGATTGCCGGCGACGACCGCCCGCGGTGGCACGGACTTGACGACGACTGCGCCGGCCCCGATCAGCGCGTCATCGCCGATCGTGATCGGTCCGATGATCACCGCCCCCGGGCCGACGTAGACGCGGTCGCCGAGGACCGGCGCGCCCTCCTTGCCGCTTGCGCCGCCGCGGGCGTGCCCGATGGTGACGCCGTGGGCGACCGTACAGTTGCAGCCGATCCGGGCGCGGGTGGATACGACGATGTATCCCGTATGGGGGAGGTACAGCCCAGGGCCGATCGCGGCGGTGGGGGGGAGCTGGATGTTCGACGTGATATGGGAGCACCAGCTCGACAGAAAACCCACGACCTTGAACACCCACCCAAGCGGCCACGGCATTCGGGCCAGGTACGCCCACCGGCGGAAGCGATACGTCAGCACCGCCCACACCGCCGGCGAACCGGCCACCTCGCGTATGCGCTCCTTACGGGTAGGGCCACAACGGAGTAAGTCCTGGCGAATCAGTTCGAACATGGTTCTCATGCGATCGCTGTTCGTCAACCCCACTGCTAGATACGTCCGAACGGGTCGAATGGTTCCCGAGGTCCGCCTTACTTCTCGAACAGGGCCGCCACGAACGCGTCCGGGTCGAACACCTCCAGGTCGTCGATCTGCTCGCCGACGCCGACGTACTTCACCGGCAGCCCGACCTTCGACTTGATCGCAAACACCGACCCGGCTTTGGCCGTCCCGTCCAGCTTGGTCAGGATGATGCCGGTACACTTCACGGTCTTCGTGAATTGCTCCGCCTGGGAGACCGCATTCTGGCCGAAGGTTGCATCCAGGACGAGGAAGACCTCATGCGGCGAACCCGGGATCTGCTTGCCGACGATGCGGTGGATCTTCTCCAACTCGCGCATCAGGTGCGTCTGGGTGTGCAGCCGGCCGGCGGTGTCCACGATCAACGCGTCGTAGCCGCGGGCCTTGGCCCGTTCGCAGGCATCGTGGGCGACCGCGGCCGGGTCGGACCCCTGCTGCTGCTTGACGATGTCCACCCCGATCCGGTCGCACCAGACAGTCAATTGCTCCACCGCCGCGGCTCGGAACGTATCGCAGGCGGCTACCAGCACCTTCTTGCCGTCCGCCTTCAGCCGGTTGGCCAGCTTGGCGATGGAGGTCGTCTTCCCCGAACCGTTGACGCCGGCGATCATTACGACCGTCGGGCCGGTCTGCTGCCAGCGGATACCGCCTTCCGGGTCGGCCAGCATGTCTCGTAGTTGCTGGCGGACGAACTCCTTGACGTCCTCGCCGACCTCGCGGTCGAGGAACCCTTGCCGGACCCGCTCGACGATCTGCGCGGTCGCCTGCACGCCCACGTCGGCCAGATAGAGTTGCTCTTCCAGCTTCGCCAGGAAATCCTTGTCCACCCGGCGGTTGCCGGTGAACAGGTCGAACACCCCGGAGAAGACGTTGCGGGTCTTCGCCAGGCCCTGTTTGAGCTTGCCGAACAGCCGACCGAGTACCATAGGTGCCGCCTGCGGGTGCGGGTACGGGAGTCATCATTCTATCAGCCCCTGGGACCGCGGCCGTCCCGGCCGCTCTGCGCAGAGCGGCCGGGACGGCCGCGGTCCCAGGGGTGCAACCGTTCCCGTTGACCGACCCGGACCGTCGTCCTATCATCGACCCTATCCGATCCGGTCGCACCGGTTGTACCGAACGCTCCGGCCCGGCCTCTCCGGGAGCCCCGCATGAAAGCGGATGAACGCAAGCACCTCGAAGAGAACGCGCTGGCCCACAGCGTGACGACCCTGGTCGAGCGTGCGAAGTCTGGGCGGCTGGTCGGACTGCGCTGGATCGGTCTGGCTCTGGCCGCGATTCTCATCATCGGTGTCTGGTGGTACGCCGTCCGCAAGAGCAGCCAGGCGGACTCGCAGGTCTGGGCTGGCCTGTCGGAACTGATGCGTCGAGGTGGAGAATCGTCGCTGACCGAGTTCGCTGGTGTTCATCCGAACAGCACGGCGGCCCGGCTCGCCCGGCTGGAGGCCGCCCGGGTCTACCTCGGCCCGGACGGGATCTCCCAGCTTCAGACCGGCGACAAGGCCCAGCGGAATACGGCTGTCCAGAACCTGGAGAAGGCCCGCGACGAGTTCACCAAGCTCGCGGAGGAGTTCCAGGCCGACTCGACGTTGCGGGCCACCGCCCTGCGTGGGGCGGCCGAGGCCGAACTGGCACTGGTCGGCGTGCCCAAGGGTAACGGGCTGGGCAGCATCGGGTCGGTCGCGACCGCGGCCGACCTGTACCGCAAGGCCGCCCAGGCGGTCGGCGAAACGACGCCAGTCGGTGAGCAGTCGAAGAAGCGGGCTGACGAGCTGGAGGCGAACAAGGAGGAGATCGAGCGGATCGGCGTGCAGCTCTACGACCGCCCGGTGATCGGCACCACGGCCCCCACGTTTGGTGGACCGCAGCCGGACGGCCCGAAGGCCCCGGACATGCCGCTGCCGAGCACGCCGCCGGACGCGCCGAAATCGGACGCGCCGAAGGCCCCGGACAAGCCCCTCACTCCGCCACCGGCCGCGGCCGGCGGGGTCGTCGGCGGCGTCGCCACCCCACCGATGCCAGACCCGAACAAGAAGTAGCCACACCCAACGCGAACGGCCGCCGAGTGGCGGCCGTCGCTCATTTCCCCATGACCGACCCGGACCTCGACGACGAACTGATCGCACCAGGTGAGGGCCCCGTCGCCGAGCCGGCCGCGTACTCGCGGTCCCGCGACCCGGTCGAGATGGTCGTCCGCGTCAAGGGTGAGGGCGCCCGGCTCGACCAGTACCTGCACGAGTACTTCTCGGACTTCAGCCGCTCCGAGCTTCAGAAGGCCATCGGCGGCGGGCACGTCACCGTCAACGGCCGGCCGGCCAAGGCGAGCTACCGGGTCCGCAACGAGGACCGGCTCCGCGTCGAGTTGCCCGAGCCGATCAACGACGTCATCGTGCCCGAGGACATCCCGCTCGACGTGCTCTACGAAGACGAGTCGGTCGCGCTGGTGAACAAGCCGGCCGACATGGTCGTTCACCCGGCCCGCGGCAACTGGACCGGCACCCTGGCCAACGCGCTGGCGTTCCGGTTCAAGGACCAGCTCAGCCGGGCCAATGGCAGCTTCCGCCCCGGGATCGTCCACCGCCTCGACCGCGATACCAGCGGCGTGATTCTGATCGCCAAGGACGAGGTGACGCATCGCGAACTGGCGATGCAGTTCGAGACGCGCAAAGTCCACAAGGAGTACGTCGCCCTGACAGCCGGCGAGCTGGAACGGGACAGCGATTACGTCGAGGCGCGGCTGAAGCACCACCCGCGCGAGCGGGAAAAGATGGTCGCCACGACTGATCCCGACGACCCGGACGCCAAGGACGCGTGCAGCTACTACGAGGTGCTGGAGCGGTTCCGCGGGCACACACTGGTGAAGGTCCAGCCGCGGACCGGGCGGACACACCAGATCCGCGTCCATTTGCAATTCGTCGGCTGCCCGGTACTGGCGGACCGACAGTATAGCGGTCGCGACCGGTTCCTGATGTCAGACGTGGTTCCGGGGCTGGCGAGGAGCGAGGACGAGGTGTTGTTGGCCCGTCAGGCGCTGCACGCGTTTCGCTTGCGGTTCAAGCACCCGCGCAAGGGGACCTGGGTCGAGGTCGAGGCGCCACTGCCGGCGGACATCCGCCGGGCGCTGGAGGCGCTGAGGACACATCGGTCGTTGCGGTAATCCCTGGGACCGCGGCCGTCCCGGCCACTCTGGCTACCACGGTCCGGGGCCTTCCGATTATCCGTGAAAGTCCCCGTCGGGTGAGTCGAGAGCGGCCTGGACGGCCGCGGTCCCAGGTGGTCACGCCCGGCTGAACGACGGCGGCCGGTCGTCCATCTTCACCGCCTCCTTCTTCTCCTCGCCCTCCGGTGCCGGCACCCGCTCCGCCTGCACGACGGGCTGCCCCTTCAGCCCGGCCACGAACGCAGCCAGCCGCTTCAAACCTTCGCGTAGCCGGCCGTCCTCTGTCGCGAAACTGACGCGCACGAACCCCGCCGTGGACGGGCCGAACGCACACCCCGGGCCGACCAGCACCCGCTGCTCGCGCAACAGCCGCTCGGCGAACGTCCGGCCGTCGAGACCCAGCGACCCGACCGGCACCCAGAAGAAGAACCCTCCGGCCGGCCACGACGGCTCCAGCCCCATCGCCGACAGTCGCTCGGAGGAGTACCGCCGTCGGTCGCGGTACTCCTCCAGCACCGGCCCGAACAGCTCCTCGTCGGTTTGCACCGCCCGCACCGCCACCTGTTGACACAGGGTCGGCACATACGGCGCCGCCAGGCTCGCGGTCAGCGCGCACGCCCGAACCAGGTGCCGCGGCCCGGTCAGCCACCCGACCCGCAGCGACCCCAGACCGTAGCCGGCCGTCAACGACCCCACGGACAGTGTCCGGCCGTCGGCCCCGGGCATCGTCGCCAGCGGACATGGGCGGCGGTCGTACCGGAACCGGCCGAACGATTCGTCGAGGTAGATCAACACGTCGGAGCGGTTCGCTGCCCAGGCGACTCGTTCCAGGTCCTCGTCGTCGATCACGGCTCCGGTCGGGTTGCCCGGTTCGCACAGCGCGATCAGCGTCGCACCGCGCATCGCCTTCGACAGGGCATCCGGGTCGAACGTCAGCCTTCCGCCCTCGGCAGTGGAGGGCACCCAGCGTACCCGCGCCCGCCGCGACTTCGCCCCGAGCGCGAACACCGGGGGCGCCGGGTCGAATAACACGACCTTGTTTCCCGGATTGACGAATGCATCGAGAACCGCCGCGAACGCCCCGGTCGCACCGTGGGTGACGAGTACTTCCTCGTTGGCGTCCACCGCTCGGCCGTCTCGCTGACGGTACGAATCCGCGACCGCCTCGCGCAGTGCCGGCAGCCCCCAGGCCGGCGGGCCGCCGGTGCGGTCTGCTGACACCCGGCCGGCCGTCACCGGTGAGTCGAACTGTGGGGCCGCGAGGTTGAGATCCATCACCTCAGGGCCAGGCGCCCGTGGGAACGTGGCGGGGTCACACAGTTCTTCCACCGGTGCAGCAAGCACCCGGTCGGAGTAATACTTGACGAACCCGGCCCCGCCGCCGGTCAGGCGGTCGGCGGCGGGCAGGTGCCGCGCCAGGCCGGTACGGGCGAGGAACTTCGTGAGCAGGAACGGGAGCGGCACGGCCGGCCTCCTTGCCGGGGTGAGGTATACGCTGGGGGTGGTATTGTGGCCGGGGCAG
>DATLIF010000329.1:0-6241 GCA_035539575.1 Fimbriiglobus sp.
GACGTGAACATCGCGTCGGTCCACGGGCTGGTCGGCAGCGTCCACAAGGCGGCCTACGTCGCGGCGAAGCACGGGCTGGTCGGGCTGACCCGGGTGGCGGCGCTGGAAACGGCGGACGCGGACATCACGGTCAACGCCATCTGCCCCGGCTGGGTACGGACACCGTTGGTGGAGCGGCAGATCGAGGACCTGGCCCGACGGTCCGGCGTCGGCGTCGAGGAGGCGGCCGACCGGCTGCTCGGGGAGAAGCAGCCCAAGCGGCGGTTCGTCCGGCCGGAAGACGTGGCCGCGATGGTGGTCTTCCTGTGCGGCGACGCCGGCACGGCCATGACCGGCGAGGTCCTCACCCTCGACGGCGGGTGGACCGCCCGCTGACCGGGCCGTGTTCTGTCGGAATCCTTGTCGCGCGGCGGACGCTCTTCAGCCCGAAGGGCTGGGAGTCCTCAGCCCGGGGCAACGCCCCGGGTCGGCAGAGCAACGGACCGGAGCCCTGAAAGGGCGACACAACGCACGCCCAAGGTGTGTCGCCCTTTCAGGGCTCGAAACCTGTTGTCGCCGTGACCCAGGGCTACGCCCTGGGCTGAGGACTCCCAGCCCTTCGGGCTGAAGACCGAAAACTCCCCAACCCCGAGGTTCTCGACCGATCAACCAGGCCGCACTTCGGGTTTTTCTCCGATCCCGTTTAAGAACTCCGATGCCCGGCCGTTAACCGTCCAGACGGACAGGGGACGACATGCCCAGCGACCGCGAGTGGATCGTCGCGGCGGCCCGGCGGTACGAGCGACCGCTGCTGGCCTACGTCCGTCGTATGCTCGGCGACCCGCACCGCGGCCAGGACGTCGTGCAGGACGCGTTCCTGCAACTGTGCAAGCAGTCGCGGGCCGAGGTCGAGCCGCGGCTGGCCCCGTGGCTGTTCGCCGTCTGCCGCCGCCGCGTCGTGGACATCCTGCGCAAGGAGAACCGCATGGCGAGCCTCAGCGCCGACCCGCCCTCCGCGGCGAACGGCCCCCCGGAAATACTCGAACACAAGGACACCACCCAGGCCGTGCTGGCCCGGCTGGCACGCCTGCCGGCCAACCAGCAGGAAGCCGTCCGGCTGAAGTTCCTGCAACAGTTCTCGTACCGCGAGATCGCCGAGGTGATGGGCCTCAGCGAGTCGCACGTCGGCGTGCTCCTGCACCTGGCCATGAAGTCGCTCCGTCAGTCATTCGCCGACTCCCTGAAGACCGCGGGAGGGATCTGACCATGACCACCGACGAACACGACTCGCGCCTGACTGCCTACGCCCTGAACGACCCCGGCCTGAGCGCCGATGATCGACTTGCGGTCGAGGAAACCCTCCGCAACGACCCCGCGGCCCGCCAGGAACTCCAGGAGACGCTGAAGCTGGCCCAGTTGCTGGCGGCCGGCCTCGCGGCCGAGCAGGCGGCGCTACCGGCCGAGGCGCCGGTCACAGTCCCGCTGTCCGTGGCGAACAAGCCGAGGCGGCGCGGCTGGAAGATGTACGCCACCGCGGCCGGGGTGATGATCGCCGTGCTTGGCGGCCTTTACGCCACCTTCGGCCACCAAAAGGTTCGGGAGGCAGCACGACGCACGCAGGCTGAGCATGTGGCGGCGTTAGACATGCAAGCTGAGCGGGATCTAGCCGGCGGCCTCAAGCATCTTTCTTCAATCCAGGACGAGGCCACCGGCCGCCGGCCGATGTCCGCGCTTGAACCTTCGCCGACGTGGCGGCAAGCGGCCGGGATGCCGGGCCCAGAAGACTTCGCCCGAATGCCGGGCGGAATGCCGGGCGAAAGCGGCCCGGCCTCCGGCGTTCCTGGAGGCGTCCCAGGTATACCGATGGGTCTTGCTCCAGCCGGACCGGAGGCCAAACCGGGCCGCCCCGCATCCCCCGCTCAGCCACCCGTCAACGACTTGGCCCAATTTCAACCGATACCCCAGCCGGGAACTACTTTCGAACCGATCCATCAACCCGACGCGCCGACCGACAGGATCCCCAACGACCGTTACCCGGCGCTGGTCGAAAACAAGTTCGTCGCGGTCGCCGGCCAGGACGCGCTCTCGACGTTCGGCGTGGACGTGGACACGGCCAGCTACTCCATCGTCCGCAAGTACCTGACGATGGGCCAGATGCCGCCGGCCAGCGCCGTCCGGCTCGAAGAACTGGTGAACTACTTCCCGTACCAGGACAGGGCACCGACCGGCGACGACCCGTTCGCCGTGACCGTCGAACTCGGCGAGTGCCCGTGGCAGCCGAAGCACCGGCTCGCCCGGATCGGCTTGAAGGCGAAGCCCATCGCCACCGACAAGCGGCCGCCGAGCAACCTCGTCTTCCTGGTGGACGTGTCCGGGTCGATGAACGAGCCGAACAAGCTGCCGCTGGTCAAGGCGTCGCTGCGGATGCTCGTCAACCAACTCGGGGAGAATGACCGCGTCGCGATGGTGGTGTACGCCGGGGCCGCCGGCATGGTGCTGGACTCCACGTCCGCGATGCACAAGGACCGCATCCTGGCGGCGATCGACAAGCTGGAGGCGGGCGGGTCCACCAACGGCGAGGGCGGCCTGCGGCAGGCCTACGGCGTGGCCGCGGCGAACTTCATCAAGAGCGGCACCAACCGCGTCATCCTCTGCACCGACGGCGACTGGAACGTCGGCACCACCGGCACCGCCGACCTCGTCAAGCTGATCGAGGAGAAGCGGCAGACGGGCGTGTTCCTGAGCGTATTCGGGTTCGGCATGGGCAACCTGCGCGACGAGATGATGGTCCAGCTCGCCGGCAAGGGGAACGGCAACTACGGGTACATCGACACGCTGAAAGAAGCCAACAAGGCTCTGGTTGAGCAACTCGGCGGCACACTGGTAACAGTCGCCAAGGACGTGAAGATCCAGGTCGAGTTCAACCCGGCGAAGGTGGGCGCGTATCGCCTGCTCGGGTACGAGAAGCGGGCGCTGGCCGCGAAGGACTTCCACGACGACACGAAGGACGCCGGCGAGATGGGGGCCGGGCACGTCGTCACGGCGCTGTACGAGTTGGTCCCGGCGGGCGGCGTGGCGCCGGGTGGGGCGAAGCCGGACGGCCTGCGGTACCAGTCGGACCCCGCGCCGAAGCCGGCCGCGGCGGGCGGCGAGGCTGCGAAGGAGTCGTTCGTGGTGAAGATGCGGCACAAGAAGCCGGACCGCGACACGAGCACGTACCGCGAACTGCCGGTGACGGACCCCGGCCGCGGGTACGCGGAGGCGTCCGAGGACTTCCGGTTCGCGGCGGCGGTGGCGTCGTTCGCGATGCTCCTGCGGGAGTCGCAGTACAAGGGCGAGTCGTCGTTCGCGCTGGTGCAGGAGCTGGCCGAGTCGGCGAAGAAGCACGACCCCAGCGGCTACCGGGCGGAGTTCCTGGAACTGGTCAAGCGGGCGAAGGCGGTCTCCGGGCGGCCATAACCATCCAGCGTCAGCGAGCGGGGCCGCGACACCCGGGCTGGTGTCGCGGCCCCGCCGCCGTTTGGCACGCCCGTTGCATAGCTTTCTTCCATACCGGCCGCCGGGCCGATAAACCCGGCCGTATGACATCACCACCATCCAAGGAGTAGCAGAATGGCGGATACGATTCGCGGCAAACTGACCGAGGCCGGCAACGCCATCAGTGAGACCGCCACCGAGGTCGGCAACCGTGCTGCCGAGAAGGCGGAAGAGGCGAAGGACTGGGTCAAGCAGCAGGCCAACAAGGTCCAGAACCGGGCCGACGAGGCCGCACAGAAGGCGGAGAACGAGGCCGAAGAGGCCCGCCAGGACACCAAGGCGAAGGACGGCAGTTGCGGCTGTTCGTAAGCCGCAAACGCCGACCTTGAAGCGGCCCGCCTCGAACGAGGCGGGCCGCTTCCGTTTGCGCACCGTCATGCCCACCGAACTACCCGCTCGCGTTCCGCCGGCCGGTGTGGTGAAATGTCGCCTCCCCGATGGGAGTAGCCGGAGGCCGACATGAGCCGAGCCGCCACCGAATACCGATACGAGAAGCTGACCTGGCCCGAGATCAACGACGCGGTCGATCTCGGCAAGGTGTGCATCGTCCCCTGCGGGGCGGTCGAGCAGCACGGCCCACACCTGCCGCTGGACGTGGACATCGTCTGCCCGACCGGGATCGCCGCCGGGGCCGGCCGTGCGATCCCCGACAAGATGCTGGTCCTGCCCGTCGTCGCCTACGGGTACACCGGGCACGTGATGGACTTCCCCGGGACCATCAACCAGCACTTCGAACACTTCATGCACCACGTGCTCGACGTCACCCGGTCGCTCGCCTACCACGGGTTCAAGAAGATCGTGCTGCTCAACGGCCACGGGTCGAACATGCCGAACCTGGACCTGGTGGCCCGGCGGACGAACCTGGAGACGGACGCCGAGTGCGTCGCGGTCGCGTGGTGGAACCTGCTGACGGTGGATAAGGAGTTCCTGCCCGGCTGGCGGCAGAGCCAGTTCCCCGGCGGCTGCGCGCATGCCTGCGAGCTGGAGACGTCCCTGTACCTGTACCTGGATGGAGACAACGTCCGCACGGACCAGATCAAGAACGGCGTCGTCAGCTTCAACGAGGAGGGCAGCCCGTTCAACTGGGTGGACCTGTTCGCCGCCGGCCCGGCGACGGTCGTGTCGTGGACGAGCAGTTACTCGGACACCGGAGTGCTGGGCGAGGCCGAGTTGGCGACCGCCGAGAAGGGCCGCCGGGCCTACGAGGAGGCGGTCAAGCAGTTGGTACGGTTCGTGACCTGGTTCAAGGACCGGCCGAAGGACGTCCGCAAGGACCGCCACCGCACGCCGCCGACCATGCCGATGCCGTGGGGGCAACGCCCGATCCCGTAGAGCGGGCAGAATGGTACTCGAGCGCCGACCCGTGGGCGGCCTGACTTAGAAAATATACCAATGTATACTTTCAGGACGAGGGCCGGGTGGGTGGTCAATCATTGACCACCCAGGGCGCCACATCGGCACACTTCACAAAGTGGCGCTCTGGCGCTCTGACCCCTCCGGTTAAGGCGGGGACCGAAAGTGTGGTCGAACAGCACCCGCAGGAGGAGCTATGACGATCGCGGATCTCCGTCTCACCGGGCTGACGGGCGGCACAGTCGAGGGCGGGTGGGCCGAGGAGTTGGTCCCCGAGGACAACGTCCACACGGTCGTCGAGGTGATCGCGGACGACGGCCGGGTCGGCGCCGGCAGCGCGTACACCAGCCTCGCGTTGGTGGACGCCGGGGTGAGGCTCCTGCGGCCGCTGCTGGTCGGCGAACGGGCCGACGAGCCGGCCCGGGTGTCCGAGAAGCTCCGCCAGCACACCTTCTGGCAGGGCCGCGGCGGCGCGGTCGAGCACGCCATCAGCGGCATCGACATCGCCCTGTGGGACCTATTTGGGAAGATCACCGACCAGCCGGTCGCCCGGCTACTCGGCGGCATCTACCGGGACCGCATCAAGCCATACGGGTCGCTGTTGTTCGACGAGCCGGACGCCCTGCGGTGGAAGCTGACCCAGGCGACGGCCCGCGGGTTCCGGGCAATCAAGCTCGGGTGGAAGCCGTTCGGCCGGCGGGACGGCAAGACCGACGAGTTGCTGGTGCGGACGGCCCGCGAGACGGTCGGCCCGGACGTCGAGCTGATGGTGGACGCCGGCGGCAGCGATGCCTTCTGGCCGCACGGCTACAAGTGGGCGTTGCGGACGGCGCAGATGCTCGCGGCCTACGACGTGACCTGGTTCGAGGAGGCTCTACCGCCAGACGACCTGGAGGGGTACGTCGAGTTGCGGCGGCACTCGCCGGTGCCGATCGCCACCGGCGAGGTGCTGACCCGCCGGCAGAGCTTCCGCCCATTCCTGGAACGCGGCGCCGTGGACATCATTCAGCCCGACGCCACCAAGTGTGGTGGGCTGACCGAGGCGCTGCGGGTCGCGTGGATGGCGCAGGACCACAACGTACTGTTCGTCCCCCACGGCTGGAACACCGCGCTGGGGCTGGCGGCCGACCTGCACCTGACCGCGGCGCTGCCGGTGGCGCGGTACGTCGAGTTCCTGACCCCCTCGCCGTACATCGACCGGCTGGTGACGACCCCGCCGCGGCCGGACGCCGACGGCATGCTGGCGCTGCCGACCGGACCCGGCCTCGGCGTCGAACTGGATCGCGATGCTCTGAAGGAGTTCGCCGTATGAAAAACAGGAGGCCGGCGGCATTCGCCGCCGGCCCGGGAACATGTCGAGGGAAGGTGAAGG
>DATLIF010000330.1:0-3851 GCA_035539575.1 Fimbriiglobus sp.
CACCCGGTCCGATTCGACCGTGATGACCCGCGCGCCAACATGGATGCGGTCCGGGTAGGCCAGCGGTTTGCGGAACCGGGCGTGGGTGCTGTGGACGATCGGCCCCACCCCGGCGTCGCGCATCAGGTCGAACCACCCGACGCGGGTCAGGTACGCGATCCGGGCGTGCTCGAAGTAGCGGAAGTAGACCACGTTGTTGACGTGGGCGAACGAGTCCATCTCGCCCCAGGCGACGTCCATCTCGACGACGACCGGGAAGCCGGAGAGTTGGGGGTGGGTCATATCGACGTTGTAGGGGTCTCACTCGACCCCGGCGAACGGCCGGCGTTAGCCGGCTGGTGGTCCCACCAGCCGGCTAACGCCGGCCGTTCGCCTCACACCCGGTCCTTCATCATCTCCCGTGCGGCGTTCAGGCCACAGGCGCCCATCACCCCGCCGCCGGGGTGGGCGGCGGCCCCGCACAGGTACAACCCCCGCACCGGCGTGCGGTAGTCCGCGTACCCGGCCACCGGACGCAGGCTGTACATGTTGTCCAGCGACATGACGCCCTGCATGATGTTGCCGCCGGTGATGCCCCAGAGGCGTTCCATCTCCGGCGGCGGGATCACCTGCCGGTCGATCACCGACGCCTTGAAGTTCGGGGCGTACTCGTTCAGCACGTCGAAGCAGCGGTCCGCGAACTTGTCTTTCTCCGCGTCCCAGGTCGTCCCCTTGAGGTGGTACGGAGCGTACTGCACGAACATGCTCAGGATGTGTTTGCCCGGCGGCGCGAGCGTGTTGTCGAGGGCCGTGGCCATCGTGCATTCGAGCATCGGGTTCGCGGCCGGCTTGCCGTACTTGGCGTCGTCGTAGGCCCGTTCGATGTAATCCAGGTCCGGGCAGACGTGCATCGTGCCGTGGTGCTGCGGGCCGACGCCGGACGAGGGGAGCGCCGTGAAGTTCGGCGGCTCACTCAGCGCCACGTTGATCTTCACGGTTGCCGAGGCGTAGTCGATGCGCTTCACCGCCGCGACGAAGTCCGCGGGCAGGTTCTTCGCGTCGGTCAGCTTCAGGAACGTCACGTTGGCGTCGGCGTTGGACGCGACCCGCTTCGCGTGGAACTCGGTGCCGTCGGCCAGCGCCACCCCGTAGGCGCGGCCGTCGCGGACCAGGACGCGGCCGACCTCGGCGTTGGTCCGAATCTCGACCCCCTTCTCCTTCGCGGCGGCCGCGATGCTCCTGGAGATCATGCCCATCCCGCCGCGGACGTAGCCCCACACCCCGCGGACGCCATTGCACTCGCCCATGACGTGGTGGAACAGCACGTACGCCGTCCCCGGCATCGACGGAGAAGCGAACGCCCCGATCACGGCGTCCGTGGCGATCGTCGCCTTGAGTTGCTCCGACTCGAACCAGCGGTCGAGGATCGGCCGGGCCGGGCCGGTCAGGATCTCGATGGCCTCCGCCCCGACTTCCCGGCCGAGCTTGCGGAACTTCAGCCCGGTCTGGCCGAGCTTCCACATGTCCCGGAAGCCGCCCCACGGGTCCGGCGGGGTCTGCGTCAAAAGCGGCTCCAGGAAGTCCGCGACCCGGGTCAGCATCGCCTCATACTTGGGGTAGTTCTCGGCGTCCTTCGTGCTGAACTTGGCGATCTCCCGCAGGGTCATGTCGTGGTCCGGCCCCATCATCAGGTAGCGGCCATCCGGGAACGGGCTGAACGACGACGGGCTGCGCGGCAGCATCTCGAAGCCGTGCTTCTTCAACTCCAGGTCGCGGATGATCTCCGGCCGCAGCAGGCTGTTGACGTAAGCGGCGGTAGATACCTTGAAGCCTGGCCAGACCTCCTCGGTGATGCAGCATCCGCCGAGTACGTCGCGGCGCTCCAGTACCAGCACCTTCTGCCCGGCGCGGGCGAGGTAGGCGGCGCAGACCAGCCCGTTGTGCCCGGCCCCGATGATGATCGCGTCGTAGGTCTGCGGCATGACGATGTCGGAGGTTGGATGGGTCGAGCGGTTAATACCAGCATTCTAAGTGGTACGAGCGGCGAAAGCCTACTCTCTCGTTCCCACGCTCCGCGTGGGAACGGGTCTTCGCACGCTCCGCGTGCCGGGCCTCCACCGGTCGAGGCGCGGCCGGGACGGCCGGGAAACTCACCGGCTCGCCGATTCGCGACGCGGAGCGTCGCCCCCGTGCGTTCCCACGCAGAGCGTGGGAACGAGGAGACGGGAACGAAGAAGGCCCACCCGGAACGGGTGGGCCTGGCAGCGGCACGTCGCGTCACGATCCGGCTTTACTGCTTCTTGATCGTCCACAGGTAGATGTTCCGCTCGTGCGTGTCGTCGTCCTTGATCTGCTCCTCCTTGTCCGGCGCCCAGCCCTCCATCGTGAACGCGTGCGACACCACCCGCGATCCGGGCTTGAGCCCCTTCTTGAGGATCGGCTGGAGTCGGTTGTTCACCTCGGGCAGCAGGTAGAGCGTCACCACGTCCACGTCCTTGAAGTCCTCGGGCTTCATCTTGAGGACGTCGCCCTGCTTGAACTCGAGCTTCTTCTGGTCGGCCTCGGGAAGCTTCTTGAGGTTCTCCTGGCAGTCCTTGAGCCGCTCCGGGTTGAAGTCGATGCCCAGGCCCTTCTTGGCCTTGTGGTTCTTGACCGCGGTGATGGCGATGCGGCCGTCGCCGCACCCGAGGTCGTAGACCACTTCCCCCTCCTTGACCTGGGCCAGCTTGAGCATCGCGTCCACGACCTTCTGCGGCGTCGGGACGTACGGCACCTCGATCTCGGGCCGCTCCTTCTTGGGCTGGTCCTGGGCCGGGGCGGGGGCGAACAGGGCCACCAGGCCCGCGACTCCCAGGAACCCGAACAGCGCGATCCCCTTCCTCATGCTGTCCCCTCCAGTCGGATTGTCGGGCGAAACGCAAACGGGCCGGCGAGGGGTATTAATACCCGATCGCCCGGCCCGAAGCGAGTACCTGAAATATTCGGCGACCCGGGGACGGGTCGCTTCTCATCCGACTCTCAGAAATAGCCGCCCGATGCTTCTTCTGGGAGGGCGAGGCTCCTGCCGAGCCGAAGCTTCAAGAGGCTCCTGCCGAGCCGAAGCTTCATGAGGCTCGGCAGGAGCCTCGCCCTCCCAAGTCGCTCACCGCCGGCCGAGGCGGTAGCCCACCAGCGCGAACGTGCTGCCCAGCAGCCAGCCGACGTGTGAGGCGCGGACCGGCTCGACGGTGCGGATGCCAAGCTGATGGCCAAGGACTACCACCGCGGCCCCGAGCGTCACCAGCAGGGCCATGCGGCGTCCGCGGAAGAACAGCGACGCCAGCAACAGCACCCCGGCCCAGCCGGCGTTGGCCGAGTCGCACCAAGTGGTCCACGCCGACGGCACCCCGTCCAGCGTCAGCGGCCGCGTCATCCCCGGAGCCGCGGCGTAGAGGCGGTTCTGGTACGCCCACAGGGCGCAGCCGGCCAGCAAGACGGCCGCCAGGACCGCCCGCACTGGTGGGCCGACCGCAAGCCCGGCGACGCGTTCGACCGGGTCCGGTGCCGCGGCCCGCGGGGCCAGATCGGGGCTGACCGGCTGCGGGGCGACGCTCGGCAGCCCGACCGGCGTCCGCGCGCCTGGCCCGACTGTCCGCCGGCTCGGATCGACGTACCGGCCCGCCCTCGCCTGCCCGACCAGCGCGGCGGCCGCGGCCGCGTTCAGGAGGCGGGAGCGGCGGCGGTGCCCACCTCGCGCGAGCACCTCCTCGGGCTCGATCGCGGTCGTGGACCGCTCCACCTGGGCGCGCACCCGCTCGAGGAGGTCATCCATCGCGGTCCACCGCCAGCTCGGTGCGGAGCCGCTCTAGACCGCGATCGACGTGGGTCTGCAC
>DATLIF010000331.1:0-4793 GCA_035539575.1 Fimbriiglobus sp.
AAGGAAGACACGAACCCGCCGGCGGGGCCGTTCCACGCGGCGCTGGTGGACGTGCCGTGCAGCAACACCGGCGTGCTGGGCCGGCGCCCCGAGGTCCGCTGGCGGCTGCGTCCCAATGAATTTGAAGACCTGATCCGCCTGCAAACCCGGCTGCTGTTCACGGCGCTGGACCGGGTGAAGCCCGGCGGGGTGGTGGTCTACTCGACGTGCAGCGTCGAGCCGGACGAGAACGAGGGCGTCGTGAAGGCAGTCCGCCGGGCGATCAAGGGGTTGACCGTCGAGGCGGAGGGGCACGCGATACCGGGGCGCCCCGCGGACGGGGGCTACTGGGCGCGGCTTCGGATGCCGCCTCACGCCGGTTGAGGCCAGGTCTCAATTTGCGCGAGGCGCTCGGGGTCAGGCGATCAGATGGGGTGCGTGATTGACTGATTGCCTGATCGCCTGACCCCGCTGGGCCGGTCTTTCTGACCGCCCCGCCCCGCTGTATCTTGCACCACATCAACCCGACCCTCGGCTCCGTCTCATAACGGACACCCGGCCCATGACGACCGCGAAGAAAGTCTACATCGAGACCGTCGGCTGCCAGATGAACGTGCTCGACAGCGAGCTGGTCATCGGCGCCCTGAAGCGCCAGGGCTACGTCCTCACGGACACCGCCGTGGATGCCGACGTGGTGCTGTTCAACACCTGCTCCGTCCGCGAGCACGCCGAGGAGAAGGTGTACTCGAACCTCGGCCGCGTCGCCCCACACAAGCGCAAGAACCCCGACCAGGTGATCGGCGTCATCGGCTGCATGGCCCAGAAGGACCAGCACAGGGTCCGCCACCGCGCCCCGTTCGTCGATCTGGTCGTCGGCACGGGTCAGCTCGCGCGAATCCCCGAGCTGGTCGAGCGGGTGAAGGAGACCCGCCAGCCGCAGTACGCGCTGAGCCTCGGCCGGGCCGACGGCGGCCGGCACGAGGTCGAGGCCAGCTTCGAGAGCTACGACCCGGCCCGCGACCCGGCCATGCGGCCAACGCCCTTCCAGGCGTTCGTCAGAATCCAGATCGGCTGCGACAAGTTCTGCACGTACTGCGTCGTCCCTTCCACCCGCGGCCCGGAGCAGTCGCGCCACCCCGACCACATTCTCGCGGAAGTGCGGCAACTCGTCGATCAGGGCTGCAAGGAGGTGACGCTGATCGGCCAGACGGTCAACAGCTACGAGTTCGACCACGGCGACGGCCGGCGGTCGCGGCTGAGCGATCTCCTCGCCGGCATGCACGACCACGCCGGTCTGGAGCGGATCAAGTTCGTGACCAACTACCCGAAGGACATGACCGACGACCTTCTCGACGCGGTCCGCGAACTGCCGAAGGCGGTGAAGTACCTGCACGTCCCGGTGCAGTCCGGCTGCGACGAGGTGTTGAAGCGCATGAAGCGGAACTACACCGCGGGCTTCTACCGGGACATGCTCGCGCGCTGCCGGGAGAAGGTGCCGGGCGTCGCGGTCAGTTCGGACTTCATCGTCGGCTTCTGCGGCGAGACGGAGGAGAGCTTCCGCAAGACGATGGACCTGGTGCGCGAGGCGAAGTTCAAGAACTCGTTCATCTTCAAGTACAGCGAACGGCCCGGCACGAAGGCCGCCGGCCGCTACCCCGACGACGTGCCCGAGGAGGTCAAGAAACGCCGCAACAACGACCTGTTGGCCGTGCAGAACGTGAACAGCCTTGCCGACCACCGGCCATGGGTCGGCAAGAGCGTCGAGGTTCTAGTGGAAGGCCCGAGCCGCCACGCCCAGCGCGCCGACGGCCCGGTCAAGCAGTTAACCGGCCGGACGATGACCGACCACATCGCCGTCTTCGACGGCCCCGACCGCCTCATCGGCCGAACGGTGACGGTGGACGTGTCCGACGCGAGCGCGTTCACGCTGTACGGCACCGTGCGGACCGGCGAGCAGGTCGGGGTTAGCCGCGAGGCGCAGCCGAGCGCGGCCCCCGGCCCGCAGCGGATCGGGCTGAACTTGATCTGAGCGGGTAAAATAGAGTAGCTCCCGACGGCCTGTCGGAGCCGGTCGCCCGTGAAGCTGTACCGAAAGATGAAAGTGGTCGCCGACGGGAAGCCCAGGGTGGGCGACAGCTTCGGCACGCTTGGCGTACGGCCGTCTACCCGCACAACGGGCAGAACGTCGGACATTACGGTCGATGCAACCGGGATGGTCCACCGCGGCACCGAAGGGATGTCCACGTTCGACACGCCCAACCAGCTGGACTCACGACATGTGGACTGGGTGATCGAGTCGGATGCCATCGGCGGTGACCTGTCGGTGGAGGCCAGCCCCACAACGCCCGGCCGATACCACATCGTGCCGGCACGGTCGATGACTCTGGCCGAGTACCAGTATCTGCTGGCGGAGACGCGCGATCTCTGGGAGCGAGTGTGAGAGGCCGGCATGATTACCATCGACAAACTACGGGACGCCTTGCGGCAGCCACAACCCTGGACGGCGATGGACGAACTCGTCCGGGCCGAGCAGGCGGAGGGCCGGAAGGTCCAGGAGATTTACGACGAGTTGCGGGCACTGGTGGAGCCGGTGCGTGCCTTAGACAACCCGCCGGAAGACGCCGACGATGCGATGATGGACACGCTCGACGCATTAGTCGGCAACTGCCGTTCGGATAGCACCTACTACGACCCGCCTAACACGTCCCTGCCGACGCAGGAGGAGATCGCCAAGCTGCCACGGTGGGCACGGGTGGCGTTCGCCGCCCGGTGTGCGCGGCGGGTGATGCCACTATTCATGCACTTCTGGCCCAATGCACCGGAAGAGCACATCAAAGAGGTGGCAGACGATGTTGAAGCGGCTGAGCAGTATGCCCGAAAAGCTGCCCCAGCCATCGATTTCAACGATGCTGTCGTTGCTGCCCTTGCTGCGCGCATGACCAAATTCCCTCTCGCCGCAGTTGTTGCCCGAGCCGCCGCCCGAGCAATCCAGTCCGCCAAAGATGGGCACGTTGACGATAATGCCCGAGAGGCCGCGGAAGCCGCCGACGCTGCCGCGGAGGCCGCCGACGCTGCCGCGGAGGCCGCCGACGCCGCACGCATACTTGGTGGCATCCGCCCGATCATCCGCCGCGACTTCGACCACCTCGCCCGGCTCGCGCAGTGGCAGCACTGGACCGACGACACCCCGGTGCCGCCGGAGGTGTTCGGCCCGCTGTGGCCGGAAGGCCCACCTGCCGGTTGGCCGGCGGACCCTGACGCCCCTCAGCCGGCTCATCAACAGGTCACCGTCTAGTTGCTGCGCAGTGATGACCTGCCCGGCGATATTGGCTGACTCATGCCCCCCGCGGACCTCACGTCCTGGCCCCTGCGCGACCCGGCCCGCGGTCGGCGGAACCTCAACGCCCTCACGTCGCACCTCGGTGCGGACCAACTCGCCGCACTGCTGTCGGCGCTTGGCCGGCTGCTGTCGCGGGTCGCCGACCCGGACATGGCGCTCAACAACCTGGAACGGCTCCTCGCCCAGCCGGCGGCGCGGGAGCAGTTGCCGGAGTTGCTCGACGCCCGCGGCCGCGGACTCGAAGCGATCTTGCAGCTGCTCGCCACGTCGCAGTTCTTCGCCGACACCCTCGCCGCCTACCCCGAGGCCATCGAATCGGTCCGCGGCCCGACCCGCCGCAGCCCGTCCACCGCGGAACTCACCGCCCAACTCCAGTCGGACGTGAACGCCGCGATTGACGACGTCGGGGTACTGCGGGCGCTGCGGCGGTTCCGCCAGTTGCAGATGCTCCGCGTCGGGGTCAACGACATCGTCCGCGACCGGCTGCTGGAGGAAGTTACCCGCGACCTGGCCCGCGTCGCCGACGCCTGCGTCGAGGTCACACTCCAGGTCGCACTCCGCAACCTCACGAAGAGGTACGGCCAGCCGACCGCCGCCGACGGCACCCCGGCCCGGGTTGCGGCGCTGGCGTTCGGCAAGCTCGGCGGCGACGAACTGAACTACTCGTCCGACGTGGACCTGATGTTCGTCTACGACCACGACGGGCAGACCACCGGGCGGCGCGTGGACGGCGTCCCGAACGAGGAGTTCTTCGCCAAGCTGGTGTCGGAGGTGGTGCGGCTCCTGTCGGCGCACACCGACCGCGGGCTCGCGTACCGCATCGACCTGCGGCTGCGGCCCGGTGGGTCGCGCGGGCCGCTAGTGCGGTCGGTCGCCGGGACGCTGTCGTACTACGACGCGATGGGCCGCACCTGGGAGCGGCAGGCGCTCATCAAGCTCCGCCCGGTGGCCGGCGACATCGCCCTGGGCCGCGAGTTCGTCGCCGCCGTCGAGCCGTTCGTCTACCGCAAGTACTTCAGCTTCTCCGAGATCAATGAGGTCAAGGCGCTCAAGCGGCGGATGGAACACCGCACGACCGCCGCCGGGGCCGACGACCTGGACGTCAAGACCGGCCGCGGCGGCATCCGCGACATCGAGTACACGGTCCAGTTCCTGCAACTCCTGAACGGCGGCGACCTGCCGGCGGTCCGCCAGCGGAACACCCTGACGGCACTGGAGGCGCTGGAAATCGCTGGCTGCCTGACCGCCCAGGAGACGTACATCCTGGCCGACGCCTACCGGTTCCTGCGCAAGACCGAGCACCGGCTGCAACTGCTCTTCGACTGGCAGACGCACGCACTACCGACGACGGCGGAGGAGTTGCGGAAGCTGGCGCGGCGGATGGGGTACGCGGAAAGCAACCCCTCCCCTAAGAGGGGAGGGGAGGAAGAGCTTTCTCCCCCTCCCCTCTTAGGGGAGGGGGAGAAAGCTCTTC
>DATLIF010000332.1:0-16266 GCA_035539575.1 Fimbriiglobus sp.
GGCGAGGAGGATCCACCGGGTGCTGGCGACACAAGACATGAGCTGCCCTCCTGGGATGGGAACCCGGACAGTTTTACCGGCGGGGGGGCGGCGTGCAATGTCCGGTGAAATGAACCGGGCCGCGGGGTATCCCCCGCGGCCCGGCTGGTTACGTCCCTGGTGAGCCGACGACGCCAGTCGTCGGGTGAGGGTCACACCCGACGACTGGCGTCGTCGGCTCGACAACTCTCGTGCTCACTCCGACGCCTTCTTCTTGCCACCGTTCTCCAGCACGTCGGTGATCTCCGCCAGGCTGTCCTGGAGGTGCGCCTTGGTAGCGCTGTCCTTGGTCTTCGGCAGCGCCGCCTCGATCTGCTTCGCCAGATCGCGCAGGCTGATCCGCGCCACTGCCCGAAGCTCGGCCGACCGCGACGGGCCAAAGTCCAGGATCATCCCCCGCGGCATCCGGCCGATGTTCAGCCCGCCCTCCGCTGGCGCCTCGAACTCCTTCTTGAGGATCTCGACGTACGCCCGCTGGAGGTTCCGCCGCAGCGGGTCGGTCTTCGGGGCGTCGGCCGACAGTTCGCTCCACACCCCGGACTGGACCGCGGACACCAACTCGCTGACCGGGTAGGCGTGCTCCGGATCGACCACCTCCGCGTCCAGCAGCCGGTTCAGACGACTCGCGCTGAGCAGGCCCGACAGCACCGATCGCTGCAAACCCATCACGTCCGAGGCGACGCCCGAGAACTTGAACTGGTTGACCACCTCCGGGTTGAGCAGGTTCTTCGGGGTGGTGAAGCAGTTCTCGACCAGGAATTTGACCGCTTCTTTTTGCTTCTCGACGGGCACCCGGCTGAACTGCTGGCCGCGGCCGGGGCCGGCCAGGGTGCGGCTTTCCTTGACGCCGCCGACCTGCTTGGCCACCGCGTTGAACCAGTTCCGCCGGTGCATCATGATCGCGGAGTACGCCTCCTCCAGCACCTCGAAGTCCTCACCCGGCACCGTGGTCGCGTCCAGCAAATACCCGAGCACCCGGTTCATGTTCTTCAGGCCCATCGCCGTCGCCTTGACCGGGTCGTTGCCGATGTTCTCGGTCAGCACGGTCGGGTCCACCATCGACGGCCCGTCCTCGCCGCCGAACCGCAGGAACGGCTCCTTGACTTGCTTGCCGGCCCACTCGTCGAGGGTCGGTTTCTCGGCCTCGGGGCTCGACGCGGTCGGGATCGGCTTGTAGCCCCACTCGATCGCGAACACGTCGTACGGCGCGATCTTGGGGATAAGGTTCTTCGGATCGACCTTATCCTCCGGCTGGGCGACGTAGTTGAACCGGCCGTAGGACATGATCGACGCGACGCTGCCGTGCTTGTCCAGGAACTTCGGGTCGCGCAGTTGCTCGACCGAGTACGCCTGGCTGGCCCGGTGGTTGTGCCGCAGCCCCAGCGTGTGCCCGACCTCGTGCGCGGTGACGTACCGGATCAGCTCGCAGGTCAGTTCGTCCGGCAGCGGCAGCTTCTGGGCGCGGTCGTCCACCGCCGAGCACTGCACGAAGTACCAGAGCTGGACGATCTTCAGGATGTCGTGCCAGAAGATAACGTGGGCGGAGATGATCTCGCCCGACCGCGGGTCGTGGACGTGCGGCCCCATCGCGTTGGCGACCGGCTCGGCCACCCAGCGGATGACGCTGTGCCGGGCGTCCTCCGGGTCCCAGTTCGGATCCTCGGTGCGCGTGGGCGGATCCTTACACACGATGGCGTTCTTGAACCCGGCCGCCTCGAACGCCGGCTTCCAGTCCTCGACGCCCTTCTTCATCGCCTCCCGGTACTTCTCCGGGATCTCCGGGCTGAGGTAGAACGTGATCGGCTTGACCGGCTCGCTGACGTCGGCCTTCGTATCCTTCTTCTCCAGCCGGAACCGGGTGATGAGTTCCTTCTCCGTGACCCAGGTCTTCGGGCTGGAGTAGTCGGCGTACCCCTCGGTGAAGTACCCGACGCGCGGGTCGAAGAACCGCGGCATCATCGGCTCGTCGGGCAGGCCGAAGAGGCTGTAGTGGACCAGCACGGTGCTGGTCCGGCTGCTGCCGGACCCCAGCATGATCGGGCCGCTGGGGCCGACCGCGCTCATGCCGCCGCCGCCGCCGCGGAGGGTGAGCATCGCCCGGGCCTCGATGTTGGTCGGGAACGCCTTGACCTCTTGCAGGTACGACCGCTCGGAGTCGATCATGCCGCCGAACCCGCCGGCCCGCTTGGCGCCGACGTCCAGCATGTCCTGCATGAACAGGCCGGTCACGGTGATGACCGCGGACCGGTCCTTGCCCTCGGCCTCGACGTTGAAGCTGGCGATGATCGGCTCGGTGGCGGACGCCTCGACGGCCGCTTGCGTGTCGGCCCGGGACCGCTTGTCGAACGCCGCCTCGAAGACCTGGATCTTGTTGTCGCGCCGCTCGAACCGGACGAACTTGGTGCCCAGGGCCATGCCGTTGTGGCTGGTCCCGGACGGCCCCTTGGCGACCTCGGCCCGGAACATCATCAGCTTGCCGAGCCGGTCGGCCGGGATCTCGAAATACACCTTCTCGTCGATCTTGTGGACCGCGAAGACGCCGGGCTGGGTCTTGGCGTCCTTGGTAATCACATCGTCGTACTTCTTGAGGGAGTCCTTCTTCGGCGCGGCCTTGCCCTTCTCGCCCGGGGCGGAGACGGGGCCCTTGGCGGACTCCTTCTTGGGCTCTTCCTTGGGCTTCTTGGGTTCGTCCTTGGGCTTCTTGGGCTCTTCCTTCTTGGGGGGGTCTTTCTTGGGGGCGTCCTGGGCGAGGCCGCCGGAGTAACCGGTCAGGCCCGCCAGCGCGGCGATGAGCAGCAGGCGTGCGAACATGCAGTTCACCTGGCAGCAGGGGGGTGTGAAAGCGGGGTGCCTAGGAATTCTGTATAAACGGTGCCGGCTGGTCGCACCAGTCCGAAGGGGCAAACTCGGCCGCGGATTTCATCTCTGCGGCCCGGCACGGCCGGAGGACGGGGCACACCATTCGGTACGACCGTCACGGCCGCCCGGTTCGCCGGGCAGCCGTGACGGTTAGCTCCAGAAGCCAGGGCTCTTCTGGCAGTAGATGATCGCCTTGACGGTCCCGTTTCCGGACGGCACGCCCTTGACGTCGCCCCACAGGTTGACCCCCGCCGCCTCCTTCGGTCGGTAAGTGAAGGGCTTGCCCGCTTCGATCTTCTCGAAGTGAACGTTGGCGTCCCACGGGTCGCAGATGGTGGCGTAGGTGCCCATGACCGGGACGCTGGTGACCGTGTCCACGACGATCGCGTGGCCGCCGCCGCCCGCCCAGTAGCAGGCGAGGATCACCGGGTAGCCACGCTTGACCACGTTGTACCCCGTCAGCCCTAGCCCGAACTGGTCCGTGCCGACGTATTTGGCGATCCGCGGCCCGACGTCGTTGAGTGGGGGCTTGTCGATCGCCCAGTTGCCCAGGCCCAGCGAATTGAGCACCTGCACCATCACGCTCGGCTTCGCCCCCTTGGCGTCGAAGTCGTGAACCTTCTCCCCGGCCAGCTTCTTGTACTCGCGCTCGATCTCGCCCTCGGTCGCCAGCGCGGACGCCCCGGGCCGGAGCTTATTGATCTTGAACACCACCATCTTGATGCTCGCCAGCCCACACGACTGGTCCTTGTTCTGCGCGGCGACGAGGTGGGTGTCGGCGAAGCGGTCGATCCGCAGGAACCAACTGCCCATCAATGGCTGGTCGTCCGGTTTCGTGGGCATCGTGGGGACTCCCTGGGGTGGGTCGGTCGGCGTCACGCACGATACTGCACCGGTCCGGGCCGGGGAAACGAAAACCCGCCGGGAGCGCCCGGCGGGTTCTGGACCGTCGCGGTCGGCGGCTCACGGCGCGGCGGGGGCCGACAGCGACCGGACGTAATGGACCAGGTCGCTGATCTCCTCCGGCTTGAGCGAGGTGCTGGCCGGCATCGGGGTTCCCGGCATCCCGATCACGATCCGGGCGTAGAGCCGCCCGGGGTCGCCGCCGCCCTTGAACACGCCCCGGCTCAGGTCCCTCGGGCGGGTCGGCCAGCCGTTCTCGTTCTTGAGGTCCTTCACCTGCGGCCCGTCGCCGCGGCCCTCCGGACCGTGGCAGGAGGCGCAGTTCTGCGTGTACAGTTGCCGGCCGTGCGCCACCGACTCCGGGGTTGCCGTCGCGAACTGGCTCGGCACCTCGACCGGGGCGCCGGGGCGGAGCATGTTCTCCACCGCCTCGGCCACCTCGCCGGGATCGACTCCGCCCTCCTCCTCGGCCTTGCGGAAGATCCGGGCGAACAGCGCCTCCCGGGTCAGCCCGCGGACGTGTCCGACGAGGGCCGTCCGCTCGTCGTCGGTCAACTGCGCGAACGCCGGCATGGCGGTTCCGGGGATGCCGCTCTTGACGACGGCGGCCAGGTCCTCGTCGGTCGGTACGCCGTTGGATGTGGACGCCAGCCGGAACCGCTCCTCGCCGAACCGCCGGGCCGGCGGGTCCAGCAGCGGGCTCATCAGCCCCTTCGCGTCCCCGCGTGCCCCGTGGCAGGCGGCGCAGTTCTGGGCGTACAGTTTCGCCCCATCGGGCGCCGCGGGGTGGGCGGCGGCCGCGGCGGACCGCCGCGTCTCAGCAGCCCGGGCCGAGGTGTAGTGCAGGTACGCGCCGCCCCACGCCAGGATGCTCAGAACGATCGGGGTGGCGACGAGTACCGCCTTCTTCCCCGCCCCCAGCCGACGCGGCGCCGTGGCGACGGGCTCATGCTCCAGCTTCGCTGTCACGACTCTCCCCCTTTACTTCGGCTGGAAGACGAACTCCACCGTCTTGACCTCGCCGTCCTTGACGGTGACCTCCTGGGTCTGCTTGCCGAGCTTCTCGTGCCACGCCTCCAGCTTGTGCGTGCCGGGCGGGACCTTGTCGATCGTGAACGCCCCGTCCTCGCCGGTCACGCCGAAGAACGGGTGCGGCAGGACGTGGATGTACCCGCCCATCCAGAAGTGGACGTCGCACTTGATCTTCAGCCCGACCTCGGCGGCGGTGAACTTCACCGTCATCGCGTCTCCGGGCTTGGGCAGGTTGCGGTTGAACGGCGGGTTGAGGGTCGCCTCCAGGCGGACGTTGTGCAGGACCGGGTCGCTGTTGCGGATCTCGACCTCCTGGCCGGTCATCACCGGCAGGATGTGCGGGGAGAAGACGCACCCCTTCTGGTCGAGGACCGCTGGCTTGGCCGACGGCGGGTAGTTGCCCGCGACCTTGCCCGCGATCCGCACCAGCGTCCACTGGATGCCACGGTCCGCGCCGACGACCAGCGTCTCCTCCATCGGCGGGGAGGAGTGGTGCTCGTGGCACTTCTTCTCCGGCCCGAAGTTGATCGGCTTGCGCTTCGGCGGCTCGCCGTTGTACACGACCTTGCCGACGATCGAGGCAGTCCCCGCGGCCGGCTTGACGTCCACCGGCGGCGCGGTGGTGGTCTTCGGCGGGGTCGCGGGCGTGACCGCGGCCGACTTCTCGGTGGGCGGCGTCTGCTGGGTTTGCGTGGCGGACGCGGACTTGGATGTGTCGGCGGCCGGCTGGTCGCCGCACCCGACCGCGGCCAGTAATCCTGCAGCCGCCGTCAGAGCCGCCACCCCCCATACCGTTGATCGTTTCATCGCAACTCTCCTCCCGGAACTGGTGGTATCTACTCGTCTATTGCCGACTCGGCTTGCTGTTTCAGGAAGTCGGCCAGCTCGTCGAACCGCAGCGCCTTGCCGCCCCACTCGGCAGCCAGGGCGTCGGCTTCTTCCCTCGTGGCGACGGCCGCCAGCCCGGACCCCATCGGCGTCTGGAGCTTCGGCCCGTGCGCGTAGAACGCCAGCCGGGCCTCGTGCCACTGGCCCGACTTGTAGCCGCGGACCCACACCCCCTTCACCGCCGCGGGGTTCGCGGCCAGATAGTCGGTCACGCAACAGATCTCGTCGAACTTGTGCGCGTCCCCGGCGGTCGTGACCACAGCGGCGGCGAACCGGTCGTCGTTGACGATCATCCGGCAGTGGGCGCACTCCTCCTGCCCGTACCGGACGTTCGGCGGGCCGTCGCCGCCGCAGCCGAACGCGGCGACGGTCAACACCGCCAGGAGCGGAAGCTTCTTCATGACATCCCCCGCCGACGGAAGAGGACCAGCACGACCCCGAGCGGCACCAGCGCCCAGCCGACCAGGATGGCGGCCAGCACCGGCCGCAGCCAGTGGCCGAAGACGTCCGCGGCGTACAGCCCGGCCGGGCCGAGGTTCTCCAGGTTCCCCTGGAGGCCGTCGAGGACCAGCAGTTTGTACACCTGCGCCGGGTTGGCCAGCGACATCCACAGGAGCGTCCGAGGCGACAGCTCCAGCACCACGGCCGTGCCCATCAGCCCCAGGTCGCTCAGCAGCACCGACGCCAGCCACAGGAACAGCCCGATGCCCAGCGCGGTCGGCACCTTGCGGACCAGCGTCGAGACCAGGTAGCCGACGCTCAGGTAGGCCAGCGCGAACAGGCAGGTCGTCCCGACCAGCATGGCGTAAGAGCCGACCTGCGCCCCGCCGCCGTAATAGGCGATGACCAGCGCCGACAGCCCGAACCCGGCCAGCACCGTGGCGAGCAATGCCGCCGCCAGCCCGAGGAACTTGCCGAGCAAGACCTCTTCCAGCACCACCGGCTGCGCGAGGAGAGTTTGCAGCGTCCCCTGCTCCCGCTCGCCGACGACGCTGGTGGCGCCGACCAGCAGGGCCATCAGCGGGACCACCACCATGACGAGGTTGAGCAGGCTCGCGGCGGTCCGGCCGAACCCGGCGATGCCGACGTTGCCCAGCCCGGACATGCCCAGCAGGCTCAGCCCCAGCGCCAGCCCGGCGAAGATGATTGCGAAGACCAGGAACCAGCGGTTCTGCCGGGCCTCGCGGACTTCCTTGCCCATGATTAACGTGATTGCGGTGACGTCCATTGTTCAATCTCCCTGGAAGCCGCGGTCGGATTCCACGTCGAAGTCCACCAGCGGCACCCCGGCCGCTTGCAGCAGGGTCAGCGGCTCGGCCTTGCGGCCGGCCGGCACGTCCACCCACAGCTCGCCTCCGTCGGCTCGCACCGGATAGCCGGCGGTGTGCAGCACCTTGACCGCGTCCTGGCGGTATTCCGCCGGGACCGCCAGCCGCAGCACGGCCGGCCGCAGGATGCGGTTGCGAAGTTCTTCCGGCGTCCCCTCGGCGACCTTCTTGCCGGCCTGAATCACCACCACCCGGTCGGCCAGCGAGATGATCTCTCCGGCCCGGTGGGTGCAGAACAGCAGCGTCTTGTCGGCCGCCTTCAGCCGGGCGAGCAGCCGGCCGAACTCCTCGCGAGTGGCCACGTCGAGGTTGCTGGTCGGTTCGTCGAGCAGCAGTACCGGCGGGTCGGAGAGCAGTGCCAACACCAGAGCGAGCTTCTGCCGCATGCCGCCGGAGAGATGCCGCACCGCCCGGTCGTGGACATCGCCCAGCCCCCACTCGGCGAGCAACTCGACGCCGCGCGTCGGGTCCACCCGGCGGAGCTTCGCGTAGAACCGGGCGCACTCGATGACGGTCTGGTCCGGGTGCAGCTTGACCTCCTGCGGGACGTAGCCGAGCCGCCGGCGGCTCTCCTTGCCGCGGAGGCCGCAAGGCTGGCCCATCACCGCGGCCGACCCCTCGAACGGGACCAGCCCGAGCAGGCACCGCAGCAGCGTCGTCTTGCCGGCCCCGTTCGCTCCCCACAGGGCGACCGCCTCACCGGGTTGCACCTCGAAGCTCAGGCAGTCCACTGCTGCGACCGCACCGAACCGCTTGGTCAGCCCGGCCACCCGCACGGCCGGCGGGGCCTCCGGGGCCGGCGACGCCGCCTTCGGCTCCGCGACCGGGGTCGCGGCGGTCGGTATCAGCGCCTGCCAGCGGACGAGGCAGACCAGGCCGCCGAGGATCAGCGCGACCGCCAGCGTCAGCCAGCTCCGGCCGTCCGCCGGGGCCGGGTTAGTCAGCGGCGCCGGCAGCGCGGCCATTCGCGGCCGGGCGTCGGTGAACTTCGGCTGCGGCTGGAAGATGGGGAATAACTTCGATGAATAATCAATCGCCTCGGCCGCCGGCCCGGCTGCGAAGAGCTTCATCCCGCTGTTGCGGTCGGTCACTCGCTCGAACAGCTTCACCGGCTTGTACGGCTGGTCGCCGAACCCGTCCCCGTTGGCGTCCAGGCCGCGGTAGTCGCTCCAGAAGTTCGCCTCCCAGGCGTTGCTGGCCGGTAGGGCGGCGTTGCCCTCGACGGCGATCTGCTCGCCGTTCTCGGAGAAGGTGTTGTCGCGGACGGTGTTCCCCGAGCAGGAGGTGAACACGACGGCGCCGCGCTCGTTGTAGGCGACCAGGTTGTTGAGGACCTCGCCGCCGCGGGCGCCTTCCATGAACACGCCGGTGCGGTTGTTGGCGATGACGTTACCGCGGAGCGAGTAGCCGTCCATGTCCTTCAGGCCGACTCCGTAGCCGCTCGCCCCGCGGTTGTTCTCGATCCAGTTCCCCTCCAGCTTCACCCGCCGGCTGTACATCAGGAACGAGCCGACGGAGTTGTCGATGAACCGGTTGCCGCTGACGGTCGCGCCGTCGCAGTACATGAAGTGGATGCCGTACCGACCGCGGGTGGCGGTGTTGTCGCGGACGGTCAGCCCCTTGGAGTACCACAGCACCAGGTCGCGGCCGTCGGCGATGTCGTTCCGCTCGACCAGGGCGTCGTGGCTCCACCAGACGCGGACCAGGTCGCCGCGGCGGGCGATGTCGAGGGCCTTGCCGCGGAGGACGTTCCCCCGGACGACACTGCGCGGGGCGTCCCGCAACGAGGCGCCGAAGAGCACGTCCTCGATCCGGTTCCCCTCGATCACGATGTCCGACGCGGTGGCCACGACCCCGCCGTCCCCGTCCTCGTTGGCCAGGCGGTCGCCGCTGTTGCGGACGGCGAACCCGGAGAAGTGGATGCCAGCAGCGGCGAGCGTGACGACCGTGCCCTTGCCGCCGCCGTCGATCACAGGCCAGTCCCTGCCAATCAGCCGGACGCGCTTGTCGATGACCAGCGGCCCGCGGTGGGTGCCGCCGGCGACCTCGATGGTGTCGCCCTCGGCCGCCTTCGCGACCGCGGCGGGGATCGTGGTCAGCGGGCCGTCCGGGGAGACGGTCCAGGTCGCGGCCTGGGCCGAGCCAGCCGGCAGCACCAGGGCGACCAGCACGCAGCCGACCGCGACGGCTTCCCGGGTGCGAGCCGACTGCGGCTCCGGCGCGGCCTCGGCGGTCGGCTTCGGGGCGTACCACTTGAACCAGCGGACGTAGCAGAAGGCCAGCGAGAGGGCGCCGGCGGCCATCGCCAGGTAATGCCCCTCGCCCAGCCCGGCCTCCGTGCGGAACTGGCCGACCTTGCCCTCGCCCAGGATCGTCGGCACGAACGGCTTGATCGACCGGCTCAGCGGGGCGTCCGGGTCGAGGTTCAACCCGTAGTCACGCAGCCACCAGTACAGATCTGCGAGAAAGATCGCCGGGAACAGGACGCCCGGGATCAGGAGCAGGGGCGTCCACCGCCACGGGAACACGGCAACCAGCACCATGAGCCCGGCCATGGTATACACCGACTGCCGGCCGATTGACCGCTCGAACTGGGCCGCGTCTCCCAGCGCCCGCATGCCGATGTAGTGGTTCAGCCCGTCGAGTTCCTTCACGTCGCCGGCGATCCGGTCCGGGTATCCGTAGACGTGCAGCCCCTTGGGGTACTGCGGGGCGTGCAGTTCCAGCTCCCAGTACGGGTAGTCCGGTGAGACCGCGAACAGCGCCGCGCCCAGCACCAGCCCGGCCCGGGCGGCCCACGACAGCCAGGAGGTCTTCGGCTTGCTATCCATGATCGCCTCGGGTCAGTCGTCTGGGGTCTTCTTGCTCCCCTCTCCCGCAAGGGGAGAGGGGCGGAGCAGGCGTTACGGCTCGACCATCAGGTAGCCCATCATCTCCAGGTGCAGCGCCGAGCAGAATTCGAGGCAGTAGAACGGGAAGACCCCGGCCTTGTCCGCGACGAACTCCACCGTGACCGTCTCACCCGGTTCGATGCTGGCCGCCAAGTTGTAGCTCGGCACGCAGAACCCGTGCGTGCCGTCGTGGGTGCTCTCCAGGCTGGTGACGGTCCACTTGATCTTCTGGCCCTTCTTCACCTTCACGTGCTCGGGGTCGAAGTGGCTGCGGATCGCCATCATGTTCACCTCGACCGTGTCGCCCTTGACCGTGACCGACCCCTTGAGGTTCGAGGTGTCGGCCGGGACGGCCGGGTGCTTCGCCTGGGCGTGGGCGTCCCAGCCGATCTCCGGGTACTTCTCCCACCCCTTGAGCTTGTTGGCCGAGATGATCTGGGCGTAGTGCGGCTCGGCGATGCCGATCGGCAAGTCATAGATCACCCGGCACCGGTCGCCCGGCCGGCTGATGTCGATGAGCTGGAGGTTCTGCGGCAGCAGCGGCCCGACGTTCTGGAACCGGTCCACCGACCACTTGTTGAGGGCGACCAGGTACTTGCCCTTCGGGCTGACTGAATCCCCCTCGGCGGCCGAGATGTGGCCGACGTTGTACTGCACCGGGACGCTCTGCACGACCTTCCAGCCGCCCTCGGGGGCCTTCTGGTCGGTGCCGCCGAGCGACCACCGGACCACCGCGTTGTCCAGGAAGAGACTCGTGTAGGCGTAGCCCTTGTCGTCGAACTGCGTGTGCAGCGGCCCCAGGCCCAGTTCGACCTGCGCCTCCTTGACCGCGTCGAACTTCAGCACCGGCACGCCGTAGGGGTCCTTCGCCTCGAAATCCTTGG
Organism: Fimbriiglobus sp.; assembly: GCA_035539575.1. Taxonomy (GTDB): domain Bacteria; phylum Planctomycetota; class Planctomycetia; order Gemmatales; family Gemmataceae; genus DASSAT01. The sequence goes on from DATLIF010000332.1 coordinate 10,825, forward strand.
CGGCCACCGCGGCGAGGATCTTGTCCATCGCGTAGACGGTGACGTGCGGGTCGAGCTTGCCGGAGACGACGATGTGCTTGCCGCTCGGGCTGACGTCCACCCCGTGCGGGCTCTTCGGCTCGGGGATGAAGTACAGGACGCCCTCGTCCACCGCCGCCTGGAGCGGGATCACCTTCAGCCCGCTGATGGTCGTGGTCTTGCCGGCCTTCGCCACCTGCTCCGCCTTCTTCCAGTTAATGGCGTGCAGGTAGTCCATGTCGTTGCGGGAGACTCCGGCCTCGAACGGCGGCTTGCCCTGCTCGACCCCGCCGGTCGCCAGCTCGGTGTTGATCGAGTTGACGAAGATCCACCCGTCGCTGACCTTCTTGCCGCAGTCGGAGAGGTCCTGCCAGTACGGCGGCACCTCGATGGCGAACGAGTTGGCCTCATCGACCCGGCCCTTCGTGCGGTCGAACTTCCAGAAGGTGATGAGCCCGCGGTACTCCTCCTTGTACTTCTCGATGGGGGCGTACTTGTGGCCCAGCGGCACCGCGTACTGCGACCCCTCGATCACGTATTCGGTGTCCGGCGTGACCATCGTCGAGCCGTGGTTGTTGTTGTAAGCCGGGTTGGCGATGATCTGCTTGGTCTCGAAGTCGCGCAGGTCGATGACCGCGAGCCGGCCGTTGGCCTTGTCGTTGATGAACAGGAACTGGCCGTCGTACTCGCCGCCCGACTCGCTCAGCGCCGGGTGGTGCGTGTCCCCCCAGGTGAGCGGCCCGCGGTTGGGCTGCTGCTTGCGGTTGTACTCGTCCAGGGCCGTCTCCTTGACCCCGACCCCGTAGCCGCTCCACGAGTCCGGGGAGAAGACAGCAATGTTCTTCAGGATGCGCATCGACGGGACGCCGATGGCGAGCACCTGCCCGCTGTGCCCGCCGGAGGCGAACATCACGAACTCGTCGAACCGGCCGCTGGGCTGGTACGTCGCCAGGGCCGCGGCCACGTCGTCCGGCTTCAGGTCGCGGTCCTTGATGAGCTGGTCCGCGTCGCCGGGCAGGCTCAGGGTCGGCGCCCCGGCCTCCTGTTGCTTGCCGCCGCGGAAGCCCGTCAGCCCGACGCCGACCGCACCGCCGAGGACGGCCCCCAGTAGCAGCCACTTCGCCCACGTTGACATGGTCAACCCTCCCTCAGGTGTCGGCCCCGCGGCCCTTCGTTCCCACCGGTGAGACTGCGATTCTCGGAATTCAGGATATAAAGACCAGAATATCCGTTATTCACTCTGAGAAAAGCGGGGATTGGATTCCCCGCTGACGTTGGCCTTGCGAAACCGATGCCTAAAGGGTCCGTTTCGGGTGTCTTGTCTTGTAGGGTGGGTCGAGCGAGTCTTCGAGCGCCGACCCACTCTACACCGGTCACAGTAGGTTCCGCTCCGGTCCGGCCGTTGCGCCGGCCCGGATCAACTCGTCCTCCAGCCGGATCGCCCGGGGGAAGAGGACGTTGTTCTCCTTGTGGACGTGGCGGAACATGTCCACCTCCAGCTCGGCCAGCGCCCCCATCAGGGCCCGGAACGTCGGGCAGGCGTCCGCCGGCGGGGTGAAGTCGTCGGTCGCGGCCCGCATCGCGCCGAGGGCGTCGCCGGCCTCGGCGTGCTCGGCCTCCATCACCCCCATCGGGTTCCGGATGCTGCCGAACGGCCCGGCCGGGAAGCGGCGGTCCTGCTCCAGACGGCGGATCGCCGGGAAGAGGGCCTGCTCCTCCTTGGCCATGTGCTGCATCAGGTCGGCGGCGAACACGTCGAACACCCGCCGCACCTCCCACACTTCGGGGTAGCGCTGGCCGTGGGCGGCCGTCACCTTCTGCAAGAGCTGGTCGATCCGCGGCAACTCCCGCCGCAGGTAGGCATGGTGCGTCTCGACGATGTGCTGCGCCAGGTCGGAGAGCGACAGCGCGGCGGGGTCGAACTCCCCGGCCGGCGGGTCGGTGGTCTCCAGGGCAGCGAGGACGGCGGCGTAGTCGGCCCCGGCCAGGGCGGCGGCGTCCGCCAGCGTTCGCTTGCCGCCGCAGCAGTAGTCGATCCCGAACCGCTCGAACACCCGCGCCAGCCCCGGCTGGGACGCCACCATCTCGCCCACCGTCGTCTCGTGAACGGTCGCCATGATCGCCTCCCGGGCTCCCCGGTCCCGCAGGACCCGATTTGCCTTGATCCCGTCTACGGGAAGTATAAACTTCCAATATCGGAATTCAAGACCTTTATATCCGATTTAAGCAGGTGGTGTCCCATGACCCCTTTCGACCTCACCCCCGAGCAGCGGGCCGTGTACCGCCGGTACGCCGAGCTGGCGCTGCCGCGGCACACCTCCTACCCGACGGCGCCGGTCTGGTCCGACCGGTTCGGCGCGGACGAGTACCGGGACGCGCTGCACCGGTCCGCGGACGCCGGCCGGCCGCTGTCGCTGTACGTCCACGTCCCGTTCTGCGAGCGGCTGTGCTACTACTGCGCCTGCACGAAGGAGATCGTGCCGGCCGCCCGGCGGAGGGCGAACGACCCGTCCGCGGCGTATCTGAGGGCGCTGGCCGGCGAGGCCGACCGGGTGGCCGAGGCGGTCGGGCCGGGCGAGGTCCGGCAGGTCCACCTGGGAGGCGGCACGCCGACGTTCCTGGCCCCCGACCAACTCGGGCGGCTCTGGGCGATCCTGGCCGACCGGTTCCACGTCGCCCCGGAAGCCGAGATGGCGGTCGAGATCGACCCGCGGGCGACGACCGCCAAGCACCTGGCGACGCTGCGAGCGCTGGGGTTCAACCGGGTCAGCCTGGGCGTGCAGGACTTCGACCCGCGGGTGCAGACGGCGATCAACCGGGTGCAGCCGGTCGAGCTGGTCGCGGAGGCGGTCGGGCGGTGCCGGGAGCTGGGGTTCGAGTCGGTCAACTTTGACCTCATCTACGGGCTGCCATACCAGACCCCCGAGTCGATGGCCGCGACGCTGGAGAAGGTGCTCGACCTCGGGCCGGACCGGGTGGCGTTCTACCGGCTGGCGATGATCCCGGAGATGTTCCGCTGGCAGAACACGTTCCGCCGGGCCGACCTGCCGGCCGGGGAGGCGGCGCTGGAGCTGAACCTGCTGGCGGTGAACCGGTTCCTGGCGGCGGGGTACGAGTTCGTCGGGCTGGACCACTTCGCGCGGCCGACCGAGGCGCTGGCGGCCGCGGTCCGCGACGGGAGCGTGAGGCGGACGTTCCAGGGGATGACGACCGGCCGGCAACTCGACGTGATCGGGCTGGGGCCGTCGGCGATCAGCCTGCTCGACGACGCGTTCGCTCAGAACGTCAAGGAGAGCGGCCCGTGGCGGTCGGCGCTCGGCCGGGACCTGGCCACCCACCGCGGGCTGCGGCTGTCGCCCGACGACCGCGTCCGCCGGGAGCTGCTCCAGGAACTGTACGGCCGCGGCGAGATCGACACCGCGGCGTTCGAGGCCGCGCACGGGATCGCGTTCGCGGACTACTTCGCCGACGAGTTGCGGCGGCTGGCGGAACTGGAGGCGGACGGGCTGGTCGAGGTGGACGGGTCAGCGGTCCGGCTGACGCCGGTGCTGGGGCGGCTGCTGGTGCGGGTGGTGGCGGCGGTGTTCGATGCGTACCTGCCGGCGGACTCCTACCGCGAGGGGCTGCCGGCGCAACTGGCGTCGAAGGTGGGGTAGGGCGTGGTCGAGTGCGGGCCGACTTCTCGTAGGATGGGTCAAGCCCGGCTCTGCGGGCGCCGACCCACCGGCTGAGTGATGGTGGGTCGGCGCGTCCAAAGCGACGCGCCGACCCACCCTACGAGAAGCGCTGACCACCGCGCCCGTGCAGGGGGCGCGGCAGCCCTGGGTTGGCGTCACTTCTTCCGCTTGTACGTGATTGTGAATCCTGGCTCCTTCCCGTCGCCCATGTACATGCTGAAGTTGATCGTGTCGTCGTCCGGCATCTCGGACACCGACTTGAACTTAACGGGCTTGCCGTCCATCCCCGGCCCGTCCCCGGACATGGTCAGGGTCTTCTTCTCCTTGTCGTAGGTCCCCTCCATCAGCAGCGGGCTGGTGGACATGCTGTCCACCCAGACGCCGACGTACTTCTTTTTGGCCGCGTCGTAGCCATCGAGGCCACGGCCGGAGAACTTCTGCCCGCCGAGGTCGCTCTCCAGGGCGCTAACCAGCCACAGCCCGCCGAGGTCCATCTTGTACGTCACGGTCCCCTTGGACTCCATGCCGCCGAACTTCATGGTCAGGTCCCAGTTGCCCTCCATCTTCTTGAGGACTTCATGTTCCGGGCTGGGCCGGGCGGGCTCCTGGGCGCGGACCGCGGGGACCGCCAGCACGGCGGCCAGGGCGGCCGCACAGAACCAACGCGCTGTCGTCATGGGAACTCTCCACGATTAACGGGCGACCGGAACCGGGACACGCGCCCCGGACGGCCGCCCGACGGGCTCGGACGAACGGGTCAGCGGACGGACGATCTCCTGAGACGGGTCGGAAGGGTTGTAGCCCGTCGGCGGCGAAAGGGGTAGCTCGGTTGCGGATCGGCGGCGAATCCGGGGAACACAGACGTGAGGAAACTTACTGCCCGGCCGGCACCTGGCAGCGGACCAGCCGGTAGCCGCCGGCGGCACGGAGGATGGTGTCGGTCCACTCCTGGCCGTCGTACCGGTAGCGGACCTGGACCCCGACCAGGTCCCCGTCGAGCAGGCGGCGGTGGGCCGCGTCCAGGGTGAGCGGGTCGGCCGCGGCATACCGCCGGGGGTCGGCCTTGCCCTGGACAGACAGCACCTCGGCAGCACTGGCGAGGTCTGCGAAGAGTTGAGCGAGGTGGTCGGCGTCGAAGGTCGCCTGCCAGAGCGGCGGGACCGGTGGGCCGTCGCCGCCGGGCCGCGGCAGGGGTTCAGTCGGGGTCACGGGGCGGCGCCTCCGGGCGGGACTTCTCGGGCAGGATCATCACGGCGTTCTGCGGGGCCGGGCAGACGTACTGGCACACGCCGCAGCCGGTACACGTTGACGGGTTCACGGTCGGCCGGCTGTTCTCCCAGCGGATCGCCCCCTCGACCGGGCACTGCTCGACGCACACCGAGCACGGGCTGTTCCGGTGGGCGAGGCAGTTCAGCGGCGAGATGACCGCCGTGCCCATCTTCGCCGGCACGTCGAACCGCAGGGCAAGCGGTTCGCAGACGGCGATGCACGGCCGGTCGTCGCACATCCGGCACGGCGCGTCGGCGGGGTTGAGCACCGGCGTCCCGGCCGCGCCGCGGAGCCGCGACGATGCCAGGGTGATGGCGTCGTGCGGGCACGCCTCGATGCAGGCGTTGCAGCGGGTGCAGGCGGCCAGGAACGCGGACTCCTCGATCGCGCCGGGTGGGCGCAGCACCGGCAGCGGGACACCGCGGCCGAACCGTCTCACTTGCTCCCTCTCCCCCTGGGGGAGAGGGTTGGGGTGAGG
>DATLIF010000333.1:0-4680 GCA_035539575.1 Fimbriiglobus sp.
TTGCCCCCGTCCACCGCCCCCTTGAGGACGTACCGAAATGGCACGGCCGCCCGCCCGCCCAGCGGATCCTCATGCAGCGCCGCCGCGTTGAGGCCGAACTCGTCGAATAGGTCCTCGCGGGTCTGGAAAGTCCTGCGGCTCAGTCCCAGGTCGCGAAGCTGAGCGGCTGTGAACAGCCCGACCCGGCCGTCCGGGACATTCGGCAACGGGGCGGTGTCGGTGATCTGCACGCCCTCTTTTTCGGCCTCCTGTCGGTGGCGGAGATCGACGTACCAGTCCGCCCCGGCCTTCTTCCCCTTGCGCAACTGGACGTCGGGGTCGTACATCTTTTTGGCGACCGCGAGGTAGGCCGGCCGGACCTGCCGTGGGATCCGGTCGTAGGCGTTCAGCGCTCCCTGCCCCAACGGGGGGTCGGCCGGACTGACGACCGCCCCGAGCGCCCCCTGAGGGCCGCAAACGATCTCCTTGCAGGCCAGCACCGGCAAAACGCTGTGGCCGCTCACCTTCTGCTGGACGTACGCGACCGTCCGCACGTCGTGCATGCCCGCGATGAAGTCCGCCAGTTCCGTGGCCGAGCCGTATGTGGGGGTGGTCGCATCCTTGTCCGATGGAGTGAAGTCGAAGACCACGACCGGCGGCCGGCTTCGCGCGTCCGCGATCCGCTTCTTGACGCGGGTCAGGGTCGCGTCGTCGATCGGGCTTGGCACTACGATATAGAGTCCGCCGTCTGGCACCACGTTCTTCTGCGCGGCGACTGGGGCGGCGACGAGAAGTAACGCGGCCAGCGCGGTCCCTCGGCGGACGGCGAGGCGGGCAACGGCTGCCATCGGTATCAGGTCCTTCCTGCAGTCGCGGATCACCGTACGGATGCGGGAGCCGCACCCGCATTATAAGCCGACCGCGAAACCCTAGCAAAAGCGAACCCCGCGGCCCGCCTGTACTGGGAGCGCAACCGTCCCGGCCACTCAGGGCCTGGCAGGTGCGTCTCGTATGTGCAACTCCGTTCCATCTCCGAACGTGCGTATATGCACAGGCGCGGCGGAACCTGAGCAAATGGCTTCTCTACTCTGGGTTCGCCCGCCCACGCGATCCCTTGGACCCGGCCACCCGTCCACACCACAACCGGCGGCCAGCGATAGCCGCGTTAGAACCGGCGCGCCCGGTATCACGATCGGGGGATTACTTCCTCCGCGCGATGCAAAGCCGCGCGCCGGCGGCGTTCGGTGGTAGGGTGGTGCGGACGGTGCCGGGGGTGTCTGGGCACTGATGGGTGTCAACGGGGACTGGGACCGTTGAATGGTGGTCGAAGCTAACGTAAACTATGGGAGGCGGGCAAACTGGGTAATTTAACCAGGGATTGAGCCAGGGGCGGCACGGGATTCGCATCCTCGCCCGAGTAACGCAGGATTCTTCCCCGGTCGGAGCCAGGGGATTCACGGAGTGAGGCGCCGACCTTCGCACGGAGGGCGACGGGGGTGGCGCGGGGTGACGCCATGCGTAGGGTCGTTGTCACCGGGGTCGGCGTCGTGGCCCCCAACGGGGTTGGCAAGGATCCGTTCTGGTCGGCCTGCGTGGACGGCAAGAGCGGGATCGGGCCGATCCGCGCGTTCGATGCGTCCAATCACCCGATCCGGGTAGCCGGCGAGGTCTCCGACTTCGACCCGGCCCCGTGGGTGCCGGAGGCGATCCGCAAGCACATCAAGACCATGGGCCGGGCCGCGAAGTTCGGCGTCGGGGCGGCCGGACTGGCCTTCCACGACAGTGGGCTGACCACTGAAGCCGAGAACCCGGAGCGGCTGGGTGTGGTGATGGGGACCGGCATGGTCCCGGTGGACCTCGGCGAACTGGCCCCGATGCTCGCCCGCGCGGTCCAGGACGATGGCGGGTTCGACCCGACCCAATTGCCATGCGAGGGGAACAACCCGCTGTTCCCGCTGTGGCTGTTGAAGCACCTGCCGAACATGGTGGCGGCTCACATCTCCATGGCGTTTAACGCCCAGGGGCCGAACAACACCGTGGTGACGGCGTGCGTCGCCGGCACGCAGGCCGTCGGCGAGGCGTTCCGCATGGTCGCCCGCGACGAGGCCGACGTGATGCTCGCCGGCGGCGCTGACAGCCGCATCGACCCGCTGTTGATGCTCGCCTACGCGGCGCTGGGTACGCTCAGCAAGGCGGAGCGCCCGGCGGAGGAACTGTCCCGGCCGTTCGACCGGCTGCGGGACGGGTTCGTCATCAGCGAGGGGGCGGCGGTGCTGGTGCTGGAGGAGTACGAGCGGGCCAGGGCGCGCGGCGCCAACATCTACGCCGAGGTGCTCGGGTTCGGCAGCAGCTTCGACGCGTATTCCGTGACCAAGCCGGACCCGCAGGGCCGCGGCGGTGCGCGGGCGATCCACTCAGCCCTGGCCGAGGCGAAGGTGGACCGCCGGGAAGTCGGCTACATCAACGCCCACGGCACCAGCACCCGGCTCAATGACGCGATGGAGACGGCGGTTGTCAAGCGGGTGTTCGGCGACGGCGCCCGGCACGTGAAGATGTCGTCGATCAAGTCGATGATCGGCCACTCGATCGGCGCGGCCGGGGCGATCGAGGCGGCGGCCCTGGCGATGAGCCTGGACCAGCAGGTCTACCCGCCGACGATCAACCTGACGCACCCGGACCCGGCCTGCGACCTGGACTACATCCCCAACGAAGCTCGCGAGGGGCGGGTACGGTACGGCCTCTCGACCAGCTTCGGCTTCGGCGGCCAGAACGGCGCACTTGTGATGGCTGCGGTGTGAGTGTAGTAGGCACACTCCGTGTGCCGTACTTCAGAGACAGCACACGGAGTGTGCCTACTACACTGGCCGACCGGCGCGCCGCATTTCCCGACACTGATCCCCTTCCGTTCGCAAAGCTGGGGTTGCACTCGCGCGGGGGCATCGTCCACAATTCCCCACCTGTCACCCTCGCCAAGGCGGGCGGGGGGGCCGCTGTGAGACACGGATGTCAAACACCCCGAACACACCCCCGTCTCCCCGTTTCCCGGTGGGACTGCTGGTCGCCGCTGCGGCCGTCATCGGCTGGGCGTTCCTGCCCACGATCCTGTGGATGGTGGACAAGTGGTCGTCTGACCCACAGTACTCCCACGGGTTCCTGGTCCCGCTCTTCTCGGGCTACCTGCTGTGGCGCGCTGCCCAGGCGGGCAAGCTCACCCCCGGCACGCCGTCGGCGTTGCTCGCCGGGCTGGTGCTGGTCGTCGCCCTCGGGATGCGGTGGCTCGCCGGCGGGCTGCTGTTCCAGCAACTCGACTGCCTGGCTCTCTTGCTCTCGTTGGCCGGGCTGGCCGTCGCCGCCGGCGGGGTGAAGCTCGCGAAGGTCGCCGCCCCGGCGATCCTGTTCCTGATCTTCATGATCCCGCTGCCCTACGACGTGGAACGCAACGTCGGCGGGCCGCTGAAGGAAGTCGCCACCCTGGCCAGCACGTTCCTGCTCCAGACGCTCGGCTACCCGGCCGTCGCCGAGGGGCACCTGATCCTGATCGACGAGGTGCGGCTCGGGGTCGTGGACGCGTGCAGCGGGCTGAAGATGCTCATGACCTTCGCCGCGTTCGCCGTCGGGGCGGTGCTGCTGACGGACCGGACGCGGTTCGAGAAGCTGATGATCCTGCTGGGGATCGTGCCGATCGCGGTGGTGACGAACGTCCTGCGGATCACCGCCACCGGCGTGGCCCACACGATCACCCACGAGAAGAGCACCCTGGACTTCCTGCACGACCTGCACGGCTGGCTGATGATGCCGGTCGGGCTGGCCCTGCTCGGGTTGCAACTGTGGTGTCTGAGCCGGCTGGTCGTCCAACCGACGACCCCGGAGAACGGGTTCGCCCCGGTCCGGCCCGCGTTTCAGTACTGAGTTCTCGGTACCCCAGTACCGAACCGGACTGCCCCCTAGCCTGAACGGATGCAGGCCCCATGAACGGTCCCCACTTCGCCGCCCCGGCGGCTCCGACCCAGCAGCCGACCCCGCGCCCCACCCGCGCGGCACAAAAGCCGGCCGACCGGCCGCGCCCCGACGCCGGGCCGGGCGCGATGATGGTCTTCACGTACCTGCGGCTGCACTGGCTGATGATCCTCTTCTGCGGCGCGCTCCTGGGCAGCGGGCTGGCCTACCTGGCCTGGACCCTGCTGCCGAGCAAGTACGAGTCGTACGCCATGCTCCAGGTCGCGTCCGCCCCGACGTCCATCGCCGACTCGGGCGACCCGCACCGCAACCGTACGGCGTTCGGCATCTACGTCAAGACGCAGGCCCAGCTCATCAAGAGCGATTTCGTCCTGAACTCCGCCATGAACGACGGCCGCTACCGGATCGCGGAGTTGCCGACCCTCAAGGAGCAGAGGGACCCGATCAAGTACCTGGATGAGAAGCTGATAGTCGGCCACTCGGAGGGGAACGAGTTGGTCCGCATCACGCTGGAGGGGGACCGGCCCGACGACCTGGCCAAGATCGTCAACGCGGTCAAGGACGCATACTTCCGCGAGGTGGTCGAGAAGGAGCTGAAGTCCAAGAAGTCGCTGCTCGACGAGGTCGAGAAGGCCAAGAGCGAGCTGGTCAAGCTGATGACGGACAAGGCCGGCGTCCCCGGCGCGAAGGACGCCCCGCCGGCCATCGCCACCAACCCGCCCGCCCCGGGCAGCATGGTGATGC
>DATLIF010000334.1:0-1931 GCA_035539575.1 Fimbriiglobus sp.
CCCCCAGGCCCCACCCCCCGATGTCTGGTCCGACCTCCGCCCGGTGATCGACGCCGAGCTGGCCCGGCTGCCGGACAAGCTTCGGCTGCCGGTCGTCCTGTGCGACCTGGAGGGCCGCGCCCAGCGCGAGGTGGCGAAGCAACTCGGGCTGCCGCCGGCGACGCTGGCCAACCGGCTGGCGTCGGCGCGGCGGACGCTGGCGAAGCGGCTCACCGAGCGCGGCGTCACCCTCTCGGGCGGGGCGCTGGCGGCGGTGCTGTCGGCGAACGCGGCGGCCGCGGCGGTGCCGCCGACCCTGGCGGCCGCGGCGGTGCAGGCGGCGGGTCTGGTCGCGGCCGGCGGTGCCTTGACCGGGGCGGTCCCGGCCCAGGTGATGTACCTGTCCGAAGGGGTGATCCGAATGATGCTGCTGACCAAGCTGAAGGCGGTGACGGTGGCGGTGCTACTCGCGGTCGGCGGCGGGCTGGGGGCGCTCCCCGTCCTGAACGCCGCCGAAGACCCGACCGGCCGACCGGCGGTCAAGGCGGACCCGACGAAGCTGGGCCTCGGCCCGCACCTGACCGACGAGGAGTTCCTGCGGCGGGTGTGCGAGAGCCTGCGCGGCACCAGGCCCAGCGATGTGGAGATGAACTACTTCGTGACCGACGCCGATGCGGCCAAGCGGAAGAAGGTGGTCCGCTGGCTGACTGCGGACGGAGAGACCGCCCGCGTCGTGGAGTACGTGATCGAGCCGCCCGACGTCCTCTCGATCGAGGTGGCGCCCGCCGAGACACCGGGGGACGGCAAGCCCCACGGCCTGACCGCGAAGCCGATCCGCGGCGACCACCTCGTCCGTCCGGACGGAAGCATCTTCCTCGAAGTGTACGGGGCGGTCCCGGTGTCCGGATCCACCGTCCATCAAGCCGCGCAGGCGATCCGCCTGGCGGTTGCCCGACAGTACGGCGAACTGGACGTGGCGAAGCCCGAGGTGCTGGACGTGCGTCTTGATGTCAGCCAGTACAACTCGAAGCGGTATTACGTCATCACCAGCGGCGGCGGCGAGAAGGTCTACCCGTTCCCGGCGACCGGCAGCGAGGCGGTGCTGGACGCCCTGGCGAACGCCAACATCCGCCCGCCGGCCGGGTCCAGCCCGAAGATCTGGGTGGCGCGGCGAAGCCCCGACCCCGGTCAGCCGGAACAGGTCCTGCTGGTGGACTACAAGGGCATCACCCAGGAAGGCGTGACGGCGACGAACTACCAGATCATGCCGGGCGATCGGGTGTACGTCTCCACCGATCCCCAGCCGGCGAACCCGAACGTGGTCGGATGGGCAGTGGAGCAGCAGCCCCACGTCGAACTCGGGTTCCAACTCGCCGAGTCAGACGAGCAGTTCCTGGTCCGGGTCTGCCAGGACGTCCGCGGCGGGCCACCGACGGCGATCGAGAAGGAGTACTTCCTCGCGGATCAGGACCCGAAGAAGCGGGAGAAGCTGCTGGACACGTTCCTGAAGGATCCGGCGGTGGCGAAGAAGCTCGGTGCCGCATGGAAGCAGAAGCTACTCGGGATGGCGGATCAGCAACTTCGGCTTTATTCGCTGTACCGGCGCCAGAAGTCTGACGCCCTCAGGCTCTGGCTCAAGGCGACCGACGCGCAGCCGAACCGGCTGGAGACGCTGCTGGCGCAACTGCTCGACGGAAAGCGGACCGACGACCAGGTTCTCGACGCGCTCTCGGCGGCGGTGCTGGGCCGGCTGCCGACCGAGAGCGAGCGGAAACTGATCCTGGCGACCGTGGCGAAGGGTCAGGACAGAGCCGCCGCGTGGCGCGAGGTGATCGCAACGCTCGGCGGCACCGACGAGGCGAAGAAGCACGCGGAGAAGAAGTAGCCTCGTCGGAAAGCGGACGGCGGATCAATCAACAAAGCGAGCGGGGGACGTCAGTCCCCCGCGTGTG
>DATLIF010000335.1:0-4208 GCA_035539575.1 Fimbriiglobus sp.
CCCCGACCACCGGCCGCTCGAACAGGAACAGCAGCAGGTCCAGCCAGTGGCACATCAGCCAGTTGAAGAACCCGCCACCGCTCTGCTCCGGGTCGAACAGGTAGTGCGCCGGCCCCCGGCGGCCGGCGTCGCTGGTGAACAGTCCCGCCTCGACGCTGACGAGCTTGCCGAAGCGGCCGTCGCGGACCATCCCCCGCAACCGCTCGGCGCCGGGGTCGTACCGCCACAGGTACCCGTTCTGGAAGGCGACGCCGGCCCTGCGGACCGCCTCCGCCGCCGGTGCAAAGTCGGCCTCGGTCGCCGCTCCGGGCTTTTCGACCAGGACGTGCTTGCCGGCGCGCGCGAGCCTGACGACTGCCTCCGGAGTCTCCCGGTTCGGCAGGCAGACGATGGCCCCGTCGAACCCGCCGCGGGCGATCAAGTCATCGACCGACTCGAACCGCGGCAGGTGCGCGTAGCGCTCCTCCAAACTCGTCAGCGCCCCGCCGAACCCGGGCACCAGCGCGGTCAACTCGACGACGTCGAGCGCGGGCAGCAAGTCCCGCCAACCGGACCCGTGCGGGTGATCGACGCCCACGAACGCGACCCGGAAAGGAGTGGTCATTCCTTCACCGGCAGCCACTGCACCGCGTCGGCGATGACGTGGCCGTCCGCCCCGGCGTTTCCGATCTCGACCGAACCGCCCTTGCCCTTCTCGAACCGGAACGTGCCCAGCGACACCCACGCCCGGTCGATCGGCCCCGGCTTGCGCTGGTTGACCTTCACCACCGTCTTGCCGTCCGCGTGGGCGACCGTGACCGGGGCGTTGGTCGCCCGGTTGCCGCTGGCGGAATACGACAGCCGCACCTCGTACCGCCCCGTGGCCGGCAGGTCGGGGGCGTAGCGGATCGTCTGTTTGCCGCGATCGACGTTGTTATCGTGGCGATAGCCCGTGCCGACGTACGGCGTCAGGGACGAGCTGAACGACTCGAACCCCTTGCGCTCGGCCGTTTCGTCGTCAACGACCACACCAGAGAGCTTCTTCGCGCCGATGGCCCCCGGCCGCGGCGGGGCGGCGTACTCCAGCACCTGCTTGTCGGCCAGCAACCGCTCCTTCAACTTCGTGTAATCGACCGCCTGCACGTCCAGCTTGCCGTCGATAGCCAGCGCGGCCGCGGTCGCGGCGCTCTGGCCGAGGATCATGAACACCGGCTCCATGCGGATCGACCCGAACGCGATGTGCGAACACGACAGGCACGCCGGCGCCAGCAGGTTCGGGCACTCCCCCTTCTTCGGCACGAGCGACAGGTAGCTGATCTTGTACGGCCCGCCGGGGCCGACCTGCACGTCCCCCTCGTTCTGCACGAACCCCTCCGGGGTGACGTACCGGGCGCAGTTGTGCGAGTCCATGTTGTACGAGCCCATCCCCACGGACTGCGGGGTGTCGCGCAAGCGTCTGCAATCGTTCTCCGTGACGACGTAGTCACTGACCATCCGCCGGGCCTCGCGGACGTAGATCTGGTGCGGCCAGTTGCCGTTGTCCGTGAACTCGTCCTTCGCCAGCCCCCACTTCGCCATCTGATCGCGGACCTTCTGCGGCACCCGCGGGTGGTTGGCCAGGGTCCACATCAGCCCCTTCTGGTACGACTCGTGGTCCTTCAGGATCGCCTCGCGCTCGGCGTAGCTGGCCTCCGGATACTTGTAGTTGGCGCCGATGTGGTCGGTGCTGAACGCGCAGTTGTTGTTCGTGTCGGTCTTGCCGTTGGGCATCATCGCCGGGCTCAGCGGCAGCCGCAGGTCGCCGGCCTCGAAGTTTCGCAGCAAGAGTTCATACCGCTTCTCGTCGTAGTCGGCCGGCTTCGGGAACGGCACCCGGTTCTCGGGAACGAGGCTCATGCACATGCGGTAGCAGTACGCCTGCAACCGGTGGTCCCCCTCGCCGTCGGCCGGCAGCGGCTCGGGGTAGACGAGGGGCAGTAGGCCGCTCTTCGGGTCGCCCGGCTTCACGAACGGGTCCACCTTCACGACGAACCGGTGGTTGTGGATATTCCCCTTCCGCTGCACGCCGTTGAGTGTCTCGCCGTACTTCGCGTTCGGCTCCCGGCCGACGGTGTAGCTCACCCCGGCCGCGGCCAGCAGGTCCCCCTCGTAGGTCGCGTCGATGAACACCTTCCCGGCGAACGTCTTACCGGACTCCGTGGCGATCGAGGTGATTCGCTTGCCGTCGAGCTTCACACCCTTCGCGCGGTCGAGCCGTTCGCCGAGCACGACCGGCACCTTGTGCTCGTCGAGCATCTCGCGGAGAAGCTTCTCGGCGATGTGAGGCTCGAACGTCCACATGGCGTCCTCGTCCGGCCGGTAGCTCTTGTACCGTTCCCGCTTCTCGAACTTCCACGCCTCGGGTCGGTCGTAGTGCTTCTTCACCCGCTGGTAGAACTCGCGCGCCAGTCCGCCGATGACTGCCTTGTTGCCGGAGTCGGTCATCCCAAGTCCGCCGGTCGTCAGCCCACCGACGTGTTGGGACGGCTCGATCATGACGACGGTCTTGCCCATGCGGGCGGACTGGATCGCGGCCGCGACGCCGGCGGAAGTGCCGCCGTAGATCACCACGTCATAGTCCGCCGCCGGGGCGGGTGTGGTGAGGGCCAGTAGAGCCAGGACGAGTAGAGCGAGTCGGCGTGGTTGCATTGAGTCTCCTCGGCTGTCTTTTGGGAGGGCGAGGCTCCTGCCGAGCCTGGGATGCCTCGGCTCGGCAGGAGCCTCGCCCTCCCAAAGAGCGGACCGCAACCGAGTCCGAGCGAGTGTATCGCGCAGGGGCCGGTCGTGGTATGCTGTCGCCTTCCTATATGAGGTCGGCTCATGCAGCAAGCGGCGACGGTCCCCGGCCGGGCCTGGGTGGTGACGGGCGCGGGTACAGCGGTCAACCTGTGCCTGGGCATCCTCTACGCCTGGAGCGTCTGGAAGGCGAAACTGCTCGCGACCGGCGACCGCAAGCCCGGCGACCCGATGGATGGGCTCAACGAGGGCTGGGTCTACCTGTCCGACGCGGAGGCGACCTGGTCCTACGTCATCTGCGGGTTCGTCTTCGCCCTGTTCATGATCCCCGGCGGCCGGCTCCAGGACCGGTACGGACCCCGGGTCGGGGCGACGCTCGCGGGGTTGTGCCTGGGCGCCGGGTGTGTGCTGGCCGGGGTGATGAAGAGCTACCTCGGGCTAGTCCTCGGGTTCGGCCTGCTCGGCGGCATCGGCATGGGCCTCGGCTATGCCGCAGCAACACCGGCCGCGGTCCGGTGGTTCGGGCCGCACCGCCGCGGGCTGGTCGTCGGGCTGGTGGTCGGCGGCTACGGCGGGGCCGCGCTATACATCTCTCCGCTCGCCACATTCCTGATCCAGACCTACGGGCTGACCGGCAGCTTCGTCTGGCTCGGGGTGCTGTTCGCGGTGGTGGTGGTTGCGGCCGGACAGCTCCTACGGATGCCGCCGGTCGGGTACGTTCCGCCCGCCGCGCCGGCGACCGACAAGCCGCGGCCGGTGGTTCACGCGATCGACCGGCCCGCCTCGCAGATGATCACCACCTGGCAGTTCTATGCCCTGGTTTTCCTGTTCATTTGCTCGGCCCAGTCGGGGCTGCTGGTGATCGCCAACGCGACCCCGATCCTGAACCGGACCGCCGCCGGCGTCTCGTTCTTCGCGGAGAACGCCTGGCTGCTGGCCGCGTTCGGCGGGCTGGTGAACGCGACCGGCCGCGTCGGCACCGGCCAGTACTCCGACGCCATCGGCCGGGCGAACGCCTACGCCCTCAACGGTCTGGTCGCGGCGGTCTGCCTGTTCCTGACCCCCTGGGTGATGGCCTCAGGCAACGTGGCACTGTTGTTCCTGGTGGTCGGGGTGGCGTACTGGCAGTATGGTGGGACGCTGGCGTTGATGCCGGCGTTCACGGCAGACTACTACGGGGCGAAGAACCTGGGGCTGAACTACGGGCTGGTGTTCCTCGGCTGGGGGATCGCGTTCCTCGTGCCGCAGGCCGGCGGGTACATCCGCGACCTGACCGGCCGCCTCGACACCGCGTTCTACATCTCCGGTTCGCTACTGGCCGTAGCGGTCGTGGCGAGCCGGTTCCTGCGACGGCCGTAATGCGAGCCCGTTGCTCGGTCCTGGCGAACGGCCGGCGTGAGCCGGCTGGTGGGCTCGAACGCCCTACCAGCCGGCTCACGCCGGACGTTCGCCAG